>DVLW01000252.1 GCA_018715285.1 Candidatus Faecivivens stercoripullorum
ATTTTGCCGGGAAAATTGTACGCGAACATTTTGATCCGATTATCGGTCCGGAACAGAACAGCTATATGATTGCCCGGTTCCAGTCGGCTGAGGCCATCCATGGTCAGATTGCCACGGGAGGATACCGGTATTATATTGTAGAGTCGGGTGAAGATTGGGCCGGATTTATTGCCTTTTATCCGCGCGGTGAACGGATGTATCTGAGCAAGTTTTACTTAAACCAGGCATTCCGTGGAAGAGGAATTGCTGGAAAGATGTTTGGGTTTATCCGGGAGCAGACTGTCAAGGAAGGCTTGTCGGCAATTTTCCTGAATGTCAACCGTTTTAATTCAGATGTGATCTCGGTATATCATCACTTTGGCTTCCACTGTGTCCGGATGGAACAGAATGATATCGGGAACGGGTTTATCATGGATGACTATGTGATGGAATATCCGATACCGCAGGGAGAAAATGGAGAATGGCTCTGGATGACGCAGATCAGCGACGGACTTGATCGGGAGCGTTTTCTCGCAATTTTCAGAGAGTCTTCGATGGAAAACGCGCCGGCTTGGTATCCGGAACTTTCGGCAGAACAGGCGTTGGAAAAATATGAATCTTCCTTTTGGGAATATATCTGTAATGATTTTCCAAAGGAAGGCGGTATCTTGGCTATTCTGGGAGATCAGGGCGGTTACCGTGCAAGCCTGCGGCTGTACCCCAAAGGACCGAGGAAATATTATGTCGAAGCATTTGAAACCCGTCCGGACAGCCGCCGGATGGGATATGGACGCCGGTTGTATCAGAAAGTGTTTGCACGTTTGGAAGGAATAGAAGGAAACATCTGTCTGACAGCAGATACCGGTAAAAAGAATCAGGCCAGCATTGCTGCGCATCTTTCGGCTGGATTTTCGCTGGCTGAGGAGAATCCGGACGAACCGGAAAAGGTGAATTTCATCTATCAGACCGACTGCCGGTAAGCAGTCGGGAACGGAAAGGAAAGGGACGTATGCCGAAAATCAATGTTTTGCCGCGGGAAGTTGCCGAGCTGATTGCAGCAGGCGAAGTGATTGAACGCCCTTCCTCCATCGTCAAGGAACTGGTCGAAAATTCGATTGACGCAGGTGCGACAGATATTACAGTCGAAATCCAATATGGCGGCGTCCGATACCTGCGGGTAACCGATAACGGCTGTGGGATGACCGCAGAAGATGCGCCGACTGCTTTTTTGCGCCATGCGACAAGTAAGGTAAAATCGGCAGTCGACCTTGATAAGATTGGAACGCTGGGTTTCCGTGGGGAAGCGCTCGCTTCTATTGCGGCAGTCGCACATGTGGAACTGCTGACCAAGACATGCGGAAGTGATGTTGGGACGTTGGTGAAAATCAGCGGGTCTGAACTGGAAGAAGTCTCGGAAGCGGGTTGTCCTGAGGGAACAACGATTATTATCCGTGATGTATTTTATAATGTACCGGCGAGATTGAAATTCCTGAAAAAGGACGTCACCGAGTCCAATGCGGTCGCCTCGATTGTCGATAAGATTGCCCTTTCTCACCCTGATATTTCCGTGTCTTTTATCCGGGATGGCAAACAGATTTACCGTACACCAGGGAATAACGATCTGCTGGGAACGATTTATACTGTCCTCGGACGTGATTTTGCAAAATCCATGCTGCCGGTTGATTACCGGCTGGGGCAGGTTGGCGTTTCCGGCTTTGTCTGCCGTCCGATGTCCGCTCGGGCTAACCGGACAATGCAGCACTTTTTTGTCAATGGCCGCTATACCCGGACCAGGACCTGCGGTGTGGCATTGGAAGAAGGATACCGTGGGTCGATGATGGTAGGAAAATATCCATCCTGTGTCCTGATGCTGACATTGCCCTGTGACCAGGTGGATGTCAACGTTCATCCGGCAAAGATAGAGGTTCGTTTCGTCAGCGAAAAGGATGTATTTGATGCCGTCTATTTCGCAGTTAAGTCAGCGCTGTCTCAGGACGAAAAACTGACTGAAACACCAGCCAGACGTCAGGAAAACCTGCTTTCTCCTTTTGCAGAACAGGAAAAATCTGAACAGACAGTATTGGGTAACCGTCAAAAGGAAAATAAGCTAGCTTTTGAAACGATGACGGCAGAACAGTACCGCGCAATGACCCAAAAGCAAGAATCGGGTTCCAAGTTGTCTCCTGCCGAACCGGTGCCGGGTAAGAAGGTACAGGTAAGGGAAGAATGGCTGCCCAGAAAGTCAAAAGAAATTATGCTGGATGTTGAAGCAGACCCGGCTGATTTTGAAGATTTTCCCCGTGTTAGCGCCAAAGATCGGAAAGAAGCGCAATTGACAAGTCAGATGCGGCAGCGTATTGCAGAAGAAGCAACTCCCAAAAAAGTGGAAAAACTACCCGATATTCCTGTACAGCAGCCACAGCTGTCCGAACAACAAATTATCGGTATCGATACAGCACAGACGCAGGCTATTGAAAAGCATTCTGAAAAAGAAGATTTGCAGCAGTGTTTGGCGGTTCCTGAGCAGGAAAATACAGAAGATCAAGAGGTTTTGCCCGGTTCGTTTGAGGTTGCAAGGGAAGAGAAAACAGTTTCTCCACCGGTGGATTACAAGGTATTTGGAGAGATTTTTTCTACCTATATTCTCTGTCGGATTGGCAGTGAGTTTGTTCTGATAGATAAGCACGCGGCGCATGAACGGATTTTGTATAACCGACTGAAAAGTCAGGGCGAAACGTTGGAACGCCAGATGCTGCTCAGCCCGGTTCCAGTATCTCTTTCAAGAGAGGAGCACCAGTTTGCACTGGAAAATCAGGATAAACTGCTGCAGCTTGGATTTGAAGCGGATGATTTCGGCGGGAATACAATTGCCGTCCGGTCGGTACCGGCGCTGATGGCGGAAGTATCACCCGGTGAACTGTTTATGGATGCGCTGGAAGGATTGCTGCATTCTCATTCCGGCGTGACGGCTGCGGATGAAATCCTTCATCGGATGGCCTGCCGGAGTGCGGTAAAGGGCGGCGACCATAATACAACCGAAGAATTGGAACGGGTAGTTCAGACAATCATTCAGGATGAAAATGTCCGTTACTGCCCACATGGTCGTCCGGTTATGGTACGGTTTACCAGACGCGAATTGGAAAAACTGTTCGGACGTATACAATAAGAGTTTTTGGAAGGAGGAACCGGTTTGTCCAAAATTGCAGTGATTGCGGTTGTCGGACCGACTGCTTCAGGAAAAACAAAGCTGGGAGTTGAGATTGCAAAGGCGGTTTCCGGTGAGGTGGTTTCCTGCGATTCGATGCAGATCTATAAAACAATGGATGTCGCAACCGCAAAGCCGACTCCTGAAGAAATGGAAGGAGTTCCGCATCATCTGGTGGACATCCTTCCGCCAGAAACACCATTTTCTCTGGCAGAATATGTCCGCCTGGCGTCCGAGACAATTGCGGATATCCATGCACGCGGTCATGTCCCGGTGTTGGTGGGCGGTACCGGATTGTATGCCGATACCCTGTTACAGGGTATCCAGCTGTGCGACCAGGGAGAGGACCCTGTTTACCGGGAAAAACTTGCGGCAGTTGCAGCGGCTGAGGGCGGCGAAAAACTGATGGAGATGCTCATGGAATGTGACCCGGCATATGCCGCAGGCGTACATGCAAACAATATTCCCAGACTGATACGGGCACTGGAGGTTTATCATACGACCGGAGTGCCGCTGAGCGAACATATTCGTCGTTCCCGTCCGGATTCAGCGCCGTATGATACTTTCTGGCTGGGACTGCGTTTCCATGATCGCAGTAAGCTGTATGACCGAATCAATCTCCGGGTCGACCAGATGATGGAAAATGGACTGCTGGATGAGGCAAAGGCAGCTTATGAGACCAGAATGTCGACAGCTGCACAGGCAATCGGGTGCAAGGAACTTTTTCCGTATTTTGACGGCGAGAAGACATTGGAAGAATGTGTCGCAACCCTTAAACAGTCGACCAGACGGTATGCCAAACGTCAGCTTACCTGGTTTTCACGCAATCAGAAGATTCACTGGCTGGAGCCGGATTGTCAGACCTGGTCTGAACTTGTCGGAAATGCGTTCGAAATGTTAATGAATTCTCATCTTTTTTCCGATATTTTATATCCCGGGGAAATTAGATTGTAATTCAGGAAAATCTATGGTATAATCAGATAATACCATGGCATGGTCTAACCATCTGCCGAATGGTTACTGGATTTGTAGTTTCGGGCAAAAATCTTTTCGGAGTGGGGAAAGCTGTTTTCCATAGTCCGAAGGGACCTTT
>DVLW01000253.1 GCA_018715285.1 Candidatus Faecivivens stercoripullorum
CCCTGCTGATTAGCTTTTATGGCCTGCTGTTCTCATTCCCGTTCCCGATTATCTTTGCATTATGCCTGAATGAGATTCGCAATGTCAAGTTCAAAAAGCTGACCCAGACCATCTCCTACATGCCCTACTTCATCTCCATCGTCGTCGTCGTTTCCATCATCTACGACTTTTGCAGCTCGGACGGTATCCTCACCAGAATCGCTGCTATGTTCGGCGATACCGGCGGCGCTCTGATCTCCCGCCCTGAATGGTTCAGAACACTGTATGTCGGCTCCAATATCTGGCAGCATCTGGGATATAACTCGATTATCTTCATCTCGGCGCTCGCTGCTATCGATCAGGAACTGTACGAGGCCGCTGTCATCGACGGCGCCGGACGCTGGAAACAGACAATCTATATCACCCTGCCGGAACTCTCCTCGACAATCGTTGTCCTGCTGATTCTCCGTCTGGGTCAGATTATGAACGTCGGATATGAAAAGACCATCCTGATGTATTCGCCTGCTACCTATGAAACCGCTGACGTCATCGCGTCCTATGTATACCGCGTCGGTATCAAGGACTCTGACTATGGCTATTCGACCGCTATCAACTTCTTTAACTCTGTCGTAAACCTGCTGGTCCTCTTCGTCGCGAACTCGATCAGCCGCAGACTCAGCGACAGCAGTCTCTGGTAAGAAAGGAGGACCGTCCATGCTTAAACGTACAACCGGTGAAAAAGTATTCGCCGTTTTCAACTATACCGGTATGGTCCTGCTTTCGCTGATCTTTCTGATCCCGGTATGGCATGTCCTGATGGGCTCGCTGTCCGACCCGCTCCAGATCAGCGCTCATTCTGGTATCATCCTCTATCCGCTGGGTGAAACCACTCTGGGCGGTTATGGACTGGTTATGCAGAATAACTCCATCGTCCGCTCGTATGGCAACACGCTGCTGATTGTCGTGTCGGCAACCGCACTCGGTACTTTTTTGACCATCCTTGCATCTTATGTCATGAGTGTGCGCGGACTGTACTGGAAAAAACCGATTAACTTTCTGGTTACCTTTACGATGATCTTCAACGGCGGCCTGATTCCGACATACATGGTTGTCCGCAACCTCAATATGCTGGATACCTATTGGTGCCTGATTATCCCCGGGTGCTGTGTCGCTTATAACATCATTATCATGCGTACCTCTTTCTCGCAGATTCCCGACGCGCTTTCGGAAGCGGCGACAATCGACGGCGCCGGTCACTTCCGCATCCTGTTCCAGATTATCCTGCCGGTCTCAAAGGCAATCATCGCGGTTATCGTGCTGTTTTATGCCATCCAGCAGTGGAACGCCTGGTTCAACGCTTCGATCTATCTGCAAAACCGTGACCTCTATCCCCTTCAGCTGACGCTGCGCGAAATCGTCCTTCAGTCCTCTGAAAACTCGATTGTCGCGAATGCTGATGGTGAAACAGTCGATATCTACCGTCCGCTGATTAAGTACTGCTCGATTATGGTCTCCATCATCCCGATGATGATCGTTTACCCCTTTGTGCAGAAATACTTTGTAACGGGCGTCATGATCGGCTCGGTTAAGGGTTGATCGATTTATCCCTTTTCCGCAGGATTTGCTCTGTACCAGCCGGTCGATATACGGCCGGCTGGTTTTTCTTTGCCTTTTTTCAGCTCGTTTTGTGAGCATACGGCGAAACGCTTTCCATTGCGCCGTATCCTGACAAAATGACCTGTCCTGATTTTCAGGCTGTCATCGACATGATTTTACAGACTTTCAGAAAGGAGAATAACGATGGTCGATTTTATTCTGACGCAGGCGGATTATCTGCTGCGAATCTTCGTGGCTGCACTTTGCGGGATGGTGATCGGCTATGAACGGGAAGTCCGGCTTAAAATGGCCGGTATCCGCACCCATACCATCATTTCTATGGCAGCTGGTATTATGGTGGTTATCTCCAAATATGGGTTTTTTGACGTGCTGCCGATGCAGGGTATCTCTCTGGATGCCTCTCGTGTCGCTTCCAGTGTTGTTTCCGCTCTGGGGTTTCTGGGTGCCGGGATTATCCTCAACCGCAAAAACGGCACCAGCGGTGTAACTACAGCCGCCGGTACATGGGCAACGCTCGGTATCGGCATGGCAATCGGCGCCGGTATGTGGGTGCTGGGTATCGGAAGTACCCTGATGCTGCTGCTGATTCAGTACTTTTTCCATAAACAGCTGCGTATCTTCAAGGACAGCAACGCCGGACGCATTACCCTCCGCCTGAATACCGAAGACCGCATACACAGCGAGGATATTGCCCAGGAAATCGACAGGGCGCTCGCCGATAAAAAAATCCATGTCCTCACTACCCACTTAAATGTCAGCGATGGCAATACTTTAGAGGTCGGGCTGGAAGTCATCTTCCCGCGTACCTTCAATACAGAGGATATCCTGTCGCTGATGACCCAGCATCGGGAGATTATCTCGATTGATACCTGACATACTTCCTCTCCTGTTTGAAAACAGACGGGCAGCGCAATACTGTCCGTCTGTTTTCCCTCTTGATTATTGCTTTTTTTCGTCAGTGCTCCGGTAAGATGTCGGCGTGAGTCCGTTCTCCAGCCGCTTGAAGGCTCGTATCAGTGCAAGTGCGTTTCCGTAACCGACCGCTGCGGCAATCTCGCCGACAGTTTTATCGGTCGACTTGAGCAGAATCTTCGCTTCATCTACCCGTCTGCGGTGGATATAATCCGAGACACTGCACCCGCTTCCGTCCTTTTTGAAGGCACGCAGCAGATACGACTGGCTGATCTGAAAATGCTCCGCTATCGACGCGACCGACAGACCCGGGTCCATATAATGCGCTTCAATATACCGGCCGACACGTACACTGTATGGTTCTTCCTCGACTGCATCCTGCGGGTGCCGCAATGCGTATATCGTCTCTTCCGCTCTCCGGATGGCCTGCTGAAGCTGGCGCAGATCACGCGCTTTATTGATGCCGCCTGACAGCTTGCTCAGCAGCTGCTCCTGTTCGGTAATCTGGTGGGTGCTGAGGTGGCTGGTGACCAGCAGTTCAAACAGCATCAGGGTCTGGGCACGTACCGAGGAGAAGGAATGCTCAAACTGATAGATTCCATCTTCCCGCAGTTGCAGATACAGCTTGTCGGCTTCCTCAAAGTCTCCCGCACCTACTGCCGCTACATACTGCCGGCGGCGCAGGCTCCGGCCGGAAAAATCATACCCCTGTTCGGTATGGGTATGCGGCAGTGTCCGGCGCATGGTTACAGGGTCGGTTACCTCAAATCCGATGACCTGTTCAAGACCCCACTGTGCTTCTTCATACGCCTGATGGATGGCCAGCGCTGCGTTTTCGTCCGCATCCCCATCCGGCTGGATTCGGTACAGGCCGGTGATATAATACTGAAGCCGTATTCCAAGCCGCTCCCGGATAAAGGTCTCGGCTCGACGGCAGATTCCGCACAGTTTTTCCTGATATTCCTCCTCCGTCTGCCCGGCAGATACCGATATGACACCGTACAGCCGGTTCTCACTGACAGACAGATAGGCGGTATAGCTTTCCCGGATCATCTCTTCAGTGACCGAAATGACCACGTATTCCGCAAGTTCCCGTGTCTTCTCATCCTGGGTCGCCTTTCCGTCAAAAAAGAGGTTGGAATAGTCCCGGATATCAATGCCGACAACTGAAATCCGTCCCCGTCAAAGGTCATGCCGTAATCCCGGCAGACGCCGCGGAAGGCTTCACCGGAATAGACAATTCCCTTCATAATCTGGACAAGCGAGGTACTGCGCAATGATTTGCGCCGCTTTTCAATCTCCCGCTCATAGTCCCGCTCTTTTTCCAGCAGCTTGCAGACGCCATCTTCCAGCGCCTGAAATTCGATGCCCTCTTCCGTGCCGCCCTTTTCTTCGTGCAGCAGGCTGGCAAGCCGGCGCAGCGGTGAAAAATTCTTCCGGGTAAATACAAACGAAATGATTCCGCCTACCCCAAGGCAGGCAACCAGATAGATCAGGTACCACAGCTGTATGACGTTCAGCTTGTCTGAATAAAAGGCCGTCGGCGTCGCAGATACCAGCTGCCATCCGGTCAGCTCACTGCGCACACTGCCGACAATCAGCGATTCTGCCGCGATTGCGTCCCGTGGGTTGCGTTCGGTCAGGTAGGGACCGGTCTGCTCGACCAGCTGCTGCATCCAGCTGTTGTCGATGCCGCTCGGAATGACCAGCTGCCCGTCATCCGACATCGCCCAGACTACCGGCTGGCTTTCACCGCCTTCACCTGCGAGTATATCCGACAGGTTCGGCATGTTCAGCCGGACAACCAGTATCACACCGGGCAAAACACCGTCCACGTCTACGTCCATCACAACGTTGGCTTCGTCTGCAACCTGGTAACCGTCCCCTCCTGTTGGGGTCAGAATCAGATGAAAATCACCGGATGAGGTCGCCGCTTCCATCACCTGGTCATAATCCAGTCCCCATTCGGTGGAAAGCTGCTGGCTGAGTACAGTCTCGCTGGTGTAAAAACCTTCCGACGATGCGGCCACCCCGCTCCGGGTGAATATCATCAGCAGCTTGTCCATGCAGCTGCTGTAATTGAGCTTTCGCTGGAACGATTTGTTCAGCTCGGCAACCCGCAGCCGTCCCGCTGCATTGAGTGAATCCATATATTGCAGCGAAATCGCTTCCTCACTGGTCAACAGTTCCCGTCCCGCTGCACGCACTTCAATCAGCGCCTGTTCCAGCGTCCGCAATGTCTGCTCCAGCGCGATATCACAGACCTCGGATGCGTTTTCCTCCGCCAGGCGGACCGACTGGTAATAGAACATCTGGCTGATTAACAACGGTACAATCAGCACCACCAGATAGGAAATCATCCAGGTGCGGGAAATCGATATCCGAAACCCGGGCAATATTGCCTGTAATTTCGCACGCAAACCGGAAGATAGATTCTGTATCCTCTGCGGGATGCGCGGCATGGTTGTATCGGATGGATTTGTCTTCATGTTATTTTCTTCCTTTATGATGTCTTTGTTGGTAAAATGCTCTAAAAATATGCTATTTTCCGCGAAATACTACATCATATAGTATAAATGATTTGTCCCTCTTTTGCAAGAAAAAATTTACATTTACCTGACAGACGTTGCAATTTATGAAAATGACGGGTTGCTCCTTCTCTTTTTTATTGCAATGTGTTATACTGAATTTGTAAGAAAGGCAGGAATGTTTATGTATTCCATTCAACTTGATCTCCACACCCATACCATCTACTCCGGACATGCCTTTTCCACCATCGGCGAAAATGCCGCTGAGGCTGCCCGCAAAGGTCTTGAGGCAATCGCTATGACCGACCATTTCAGCCCGTTTATGACCCCTCGCCGGGCCGATGGTTCTCCTGATATGGGCCCGATGATGAATTTTGAGGCTCTTCCGAAAACAATCAATGGTGTTCGGGTTTTGAGCGGCGTTGAAATCGATATCGTTGACTTTGAGGGACACCTCGCGTTTTGCGACTGCTTCCCGAATAATTTTCCCGGTGAAGGCGGCGTCTCTATCGGTGAAAGACTGCTCCGTTCCCGTGACGTGGTGATCGCAAGTATCCATATGTTCCCAGGATTCAGGGATGGTTCGGCTGCACAGAATACCGATCTGTACATTGCCGCTCTCCAAAACCCTTATGTCGATATCATCGGTCACCCATGCCGGCCCGGTCTGCCGTTTGACCATACGGCTGTCGCAAGGGCTGCAAAACAGCTGGGAAAATGCTTGGAAATCAACGATCATTCCTTCGATATGCCGGAATCGACCGATAACTGCCGCGCTCTCGCTATCAAGTGCGCTGAGGAAGGTACCCATATCGTCGTTTCCAGCGATGCACACAGCGCATGGTTTGTTGGTGAATTCTCCAGAGCTGCTAAAATGCTGGAGGAAATTCACTTCCCTCAGGAACTGATCGCAAACGAAAGTCTGGATAAATTCGCCGGTGTGCGCGGAAAGTGTTTTGAATAACGGTACCTGAACATTTTCAGGATCGTTTTAAATATTTTGAGGAGGTTTTTATTATGAGCAAATTCCCTGAAGGCTTTTTGTGGGGCGGCGCAACCGCTGCCAACCAGTTCGAGGGCGCATGGGACGTGGGCGGCAAAGGTATGTCGGTATTCGATATCTCGACCGGCGGTACCGTAAACACCCGCCGCAGATGGACCCCTGTCCTTGAACCTGACACCGTTTACCCCAACCACGACGGTATCGATTTCTACCATCATTATAAGGAAGATATCGCACTGTTCGCCGAAATGGGCTTCAACACCTTCAGAATGTCCATCGCGTGGAGCCGTATCTTCCCGCGCGGCGATGAGAAAGAACCCAATGAGGAAGGCTTGAAATTCTATGACGATGTTTTCGATGAACTGAAAAAGTATGGCATTGAACCGCTCGTCACTATCTACCACTTTGAAACCCCGCTCTTCCTCGCTGAGCAGGGCGGCTGGCTCAACCACTGGATGATCGACCGGTATGAAAAGTTTGCAAAAACCGTCATGACCCGTTACCGCGATAAGGTCAAATACTGGCTCACCATCAACGAAATCAATATGTTCATGACCCCGTTCGGCGGCGCGATGTCTGCCGGTATCTTCGACGATAAGACCGAATATACCGAACAGATGCGCTTCCAGGCTGAACATCACCTGCTGGTCGCTTCCGCTCGTGCGGTCAAGCTCTGCCATGAAATCTGCCCCGATGCAAAAATCGGCTGCATGGTTGCTTATGGCCCCACCTACCCGCTGACGGCTGACCCTGCTGACCAGCTGGCTGCTATCCAGTCGATGGAAATGGGATGCTATCTGCCTTCCGACGTCCATGTCAGAGGTTATTACCCCGGTTATGCGCTCGCTTACTACAAAAACCATGGTCTGGATATCGTGATGTCGGACGAGGATTTGCAGACCCTTAAAGAAGGTACCGTCGACTTCTACTCCTTCTCCTACTACTCCACCCACTGCGTCACCACCCATAAGGCTGACGAAGGTTCGGACGATATGGGTATGGACGCTGGCGTCAAAAACCCCTACCTCAAAGCTAACGACTGGGGCTGGCAGATCGACCCTGTCGGTATCCGCATTGCTCTGCACTCGCTCGCTGACCGGTATGGCGACCTGCCGCTGATGGTCGTTGAAAATGGTATCGGTGCACTGGATACCGTCGAGGAAGACGGTTCGATTCATGACCCCTACCGCATCGACTACCTGCGCCAGCATATCATCGAAATGGGTAAGGCTGTCGAGGAAGGCGTCAACCTGATGGGTTATACACCCTGGGGCTGCATCGACCTGGTTTCCGCTGGTACCGGCGAAATGCGCAAACGCTACGGCTTTATCTACGTCGACAAACACGACGATGGCACCGGTTCGATGGCTCGCTGGAAGAAAGACTCCTTCTACTGGTATCAGAAGGTCTGCAAGTCCAACGGTGAGGACCTCGGCTGATTTTTTAAAAAGCTGTCCGCTCAGGACGTACATCATCAAAGGACGGAAAGGAGCTGAAATGAATGCGCATCATCGCTGACCTGCATACTCATACCATCGTCTCCCACCACGCTTATTCGACGCTGGAAGAAATGGTCGCCGGTGCGGCCAGGGCTAACCTCGCGGCTATCGCAATTACCGACCATGGTCCTAAAATGCCGGATGGCGCCAACGACTGGCATTTTTGCAGTATGTGGATTGTCCCGCGGGTGATTCAGTCGGTCGCGGTGCTCAGAGGCGGTGAGGCAAATATCATCAGCTATGATGGTGAAATCGACCTTTCCCCTGCTGATCTCGACTTTCTCGACCTGACGATTGCGTCGCTGCACAGCTACGCAATCGAGGTCGGCAGCACTGAACAGAATACCGCCGTCTACCAGAAGATGCTCCGTCATCCGAAAATCGATATCCTCGGCCATCCGACCGACCCGCCGTTTACCTTCGACTATGAGGCGGTCGTCAGGACGGCTGCGGAAACGGGTAAGGCGCTGGAACTCAACTCCCACGCGCTGCGCAAAATTCCGGATGCTATCGGACGGTATAAGGAGTTGGCGCTGCTCTGCAAAAAGTACGGCGTCTGGATGACGGTATCGTCTGATGCCCATGTGAGCTATGAAGTCGGGTATTTCGGGCCGATTCCTGAGTTGCTGGATGAACTGGAAGTTCCCGCTTCCCTTGTCGTCAATGCAAGCCGGGAAAACCTCAACCGCTTTTTGAAAGAACGTGGCAAAAACGTCCCGGAAATCTGATCGTATCCGCTCTGTTCGCCCTCTGGCCTTAACAGGTCAGAGGGCTTTTGTGTTTTTTCGACAGGTTATCCCGATAATATTTGTGAATAATTTTTGAAATCATTTACATAATATTCAATTTATTTCCTTAGAAAACTGATATAATATTTATAACATATATACATATTATACGGTGCTTTAAGGAGGTTTCCGGATGGACAAAACGGTTTTTAAACAAAAATGCTGGGTTGTAGTAATTGTACTGGCCACGGT
>DVLW01000254.1 GCA_018715285.1 Candidatus Faecivivens stercoripullorum
CCGTGGGTGAACAGACCTGATGCCATAAAATCGTTGAATATTCATCTTTCAATAGCTCTCTTTATCGTCAAACTTGATGCTGGTAATACAAGAACCAACGAAAAATTTTGTGAAATGCGCATAGATACAAAATGCTTTTTTTATGGTATAATACTAGTAATTTAGAAAGGCGGTTGTTTTGCAGCCACTTTAAGGCGATTGATCTGCCCGGTACTCTGATTGCCAGACAGTTCTCTGCCACAATTTCAGGAAAGGAATGATGATCGAACTTGGCTGAACAGCTGATTCCATTTCGTGATACCGATGAAATATCCGTTTTCTGCGGCAGTTTCGATGAAAACCTGAATATTTTCATGAAATATTGCCCGGTAACCCTCAGCATCCGTGAGGATGGGCTGAAAATTACCGGTGAGACTTCGGCAGTCGAAATTGCTGCCGGCGCCGCTGAAAATATTCTCTCTCTGATCCGCGCAGGAAAAACACCCGATGAGGTCGCTATCCGCTATGCCCTTGATGCCGCTGCCGGCGGTGACCAGCAGGAAGCTCTCAGCCTGGCTGGAGACTGTATCTGCATCACCCAGAAAGGCAAGCCCGTCTCCCCGAAAACGGTGGGACAGAAACGGTATATCAAAACAATTGAACGCAAAACCATTACCTTTGGCGTAGGGCCTGCCGGTACCGGCAAAACCTACCTCGCTGTCGCAATGGCTGTCAAAGCGTTCAAGGCCGGTGTTGTCAGCCGGATCATTCTGACCCGTCCGGCCGTGGAAGCCGGCGAAAAGTTAGGATTCTTGCCGGGTGATTTGCAGAATAAGGTTGACCCTTATCTGAGACCGCTGTATGATGCGCTTTTTGATTTTCTGGGCGCTGAGAATTTCCAGCGGTTGCATGAACGCGGCAGTATTGAGGTGGCTCCGCTTGCGTATATGCGCGGACGGACGCTGGATGAGTCGTTCATCATTCTGGATGAGGCACAGAATACAACACGTGAACAGATGAAAATGTTCCTGACCCGTCTGGGATTCGGCTCCAAGATCGTGGTCACCGGCGATGTTACCCAGATCGACTTGCCTGACGGCAAGGTCTCGGGTCTGATTGAGGCAACTCGTGTGCTGCGTAACGTCGAGGATATTGGTATCGTGCGTTTCAGCGAAAAAGATGTCGTTCGTCACAAACTTGTACAGGATATCATCAAAGCATATGACCGTTATTACGAGGAGGGCAAATCTAAACGCCATGAATAAGGTAAAAGTTATTATTTCCAACCGTCAGAATGTTGTCAAAATCCCGACCGGTATCCGTTTGCTTGTCCGTCGCTGCTGCAATGCGGCCCTCCGGCTGGAAAACTTTACCGAAGATGCTGAAATCTCGGTAACCTTTGTGGATAATGATGAAATCAGATTGCTCAATAAACAGCACCGCAACATCGATTCTGCTACCGACGTGCTTTCTTTCCCGCTCGGTGAGAATGGTGTTTATGACCATAATGAATCGGGTGCCGCTATGCTGGGCGATATTGTTATCTCTATGCCCAAGGCAGTCGAACAGGCAGAACTGTACGGCCATACCCTTCAGCGCGAAGTCGGCTATCTGACTGCTCACTCGATGTTCCATCTGCTGGGTTATGACCATGTAAACGGCGGCGTTGAAGCTGTGCACATGCGTGAAAAGGAAGAAACGGTTATGACCATGCTGGGTCTGCCCAGAGGCGCCAGCTATGTAATGGATGATGAAGGAATCTGATAAGTTGCCGTCTTTCTGCAAAAGCTTCCTGTACGCTGCGCGCGGGCTGAAAGTCTGTATATCTGAGCGAAATATGCGCTTCCATTTAAGCGCGGCGGTACTGGTGACCGCCTTTTCGCTTGTTTACCGGCTGGAACGGGCACAGTTCGGGTTGCTTTTTTTTGCGATTGGACTGATGATTGCACTGGAAGCGGTCAATACCTCTATCGAATGGCTGACTGACCTGGTCTCGCCGGAATTTCACCCGATTGCCGGGAAGGTAAAGGATATTGCTGCCGGTGCGGTAATGGTGGGCGCGTTGACTGCGGCCGCTATTGGATGCCTGCTTTTTTTACAGTTTCCGCGTTTGACCGACACTCTCCTGCTGATTTTGACCAGCTGGAGGCTGCCGGTTTTTGCGGTGCTTTTGGTGGGCGGCGTCTGGTTTACCTTTTTTTACCGGCCAAAATGGTAACTATAAATAAATGACCGGCGGACTTTTAATTTTAGCTGTTACGAAAGGAATACTTTCATGAATCATACTGCAACCAAATCCGGGTTTGTCGCAATTGTCGGCAAGCCCAATGTCGGAAAATCGTCCCTGATGAATGCGCTGCTCGGAGAAAAGATCGCCATCGTTTCTTCCAAGCCGCAGACAACCCGTACCCGTATTCTGGGCGTTTTGACGGATGACAACACCCAGCTGTGCTTTCTGGATACGCCGGGTTTCCATAAACCCAAGACCAAACTGTCGGGACATATGAACAATGTCGTCAAAAACAGCATTGGTGAAGTGGATGTTGTCCTCTTTCTGGTAGAACCGATGGGTGCCATGAACGAACAGGAACTGGAACTGATCGAGAACTTCAAGGCACGCAAACTGCCGGTTATTCTGGTGGTCAATAAGATCGACCTGATCGATAAGGAACAGATTCTCCAGAGAATCGCTGAAGTGAGTGCTCTCTTCCCTTTTACTGCCGTTGTGCCGGTATCGGTTACCGGAAATAACGGTGTGAGCCTCGTACTGGATGAACTGAAAAAAGCATGTCCCGAAGGACCTTTCTACTTCCCGGAAGATACCCTGACCGACCAGCCGGAACGTATTATCGCGGCCGAAGTCATCCGGGAAAAAATCCTGCGCAATATGCGGGATGAAGTTCCCCACGGAACGGCTGTCGTAATTGAAAAGATGCGGGAACGGGAAAATAACCCTGAAATTCTCGATATCGAAGCTACCATCTACTGCGAAAGAGACAGCCACAAGGGTATGATTATCGGTAAGGGCGGCCAAATGCTGAAAAAAATCTCGACCGATGCCCGTAACGAACTGGAGGCATTTCTGGATACCAGAATCAACCTGAAAACCTGGGTTAAGGTCCGCAACGACTGGCGCAATGATGAACGCTCTATTCGTTCGGTCGGGCTTAATTATGACGATGGTGAATAAGAGAAGCTATCTGGTGCGTATATTTTGACAGAATCTGCACATGATACTCCCAAGCAGGTTTTTTCCTGCGGTCAGGAGGATGTGCAAAATGGAATACACACAAAAATCCATCAATGAGCAGACGGATATGCCGGCAGGTCCCCAACCACCGGAACCGAAACGGCCATCCGTCCCACCCGATATCCCATTTGAAATCCCCGTTCCGCCGCCCGGAACCGATTCCCTGCCGGTCATCCGGTCGTGGAACCGGTTCTGCCATTCCGGCAGCGTGGACGATTACCTGAATTTTAAGTCCATTGAAGGAGGCAGCGGCTTTGCATCTCAAAACTCATGGAATCGTTTTGGCGCAGACGCCGTTTGGTTCCCAGGACAAACTTCTGACCCTGCTCACTTCTGAGCAGGGTCTGGTCACTGCCGTCGCAAAAAATCCCGGTCGCGGGAAGTCTAAAATCAGCGCGGCTTGTGAAATGCTTGCTTACAGTGAGTTCTGCCTGTTTTCGGGCAGAACCCGCTACATAGTTGACAGCGCTGAACTGGAAAACAATTTCTTTTCCCTGCGCAGCAATCTGACCGGATTGTCACTGGCGGCGTATCTTGCGGAACTGACAAGATTTGTCATGCCGCAGAAGGAAACAGCTGAGGAAACGCTGCGGCTGCTGCTGAATACCCTTTACCTGCTGCAAAAAGGCGAAAAAAGCGAAAGGATGCTCAAGGGTATTTATGAGTTGCGGCTGATGTGCCTGTCAGGTTTTCAGCCAGACGTTGACGGCTGTGCCGGGTGCGGAAAAGAAGACGGAAATTTCTGGCTGCTGCCGGGTGACGGCATTCTCCTGTGTGATGACTGTTTCCCGGAATACCAGAAAATGTCCGAAAGACCGGTCAGCCGGGTAATCTTCCCAGAAGCGGTAGAAAAGGCTTTTTGGCATGTGATTACTGCCCCGATGCAAAAGCTGTTTTCCTTCCGGCTGTCGGGTGACGCGGAAAAAGCGTTCGGAGAAGCGGCTGAGGCGTTTACGCTGTTTCAGACTGGTGGGAAATTCGGGACGCTGGATTTTTATAAAGCAATGCTCTGAGCGGTAAAACAGCCGCTCAGATTCCCTCTCCTTTGTTTTCGGAGGAACATAAATAGATGATTGAACCTAAATATATGAAAAATCTCGAGCTGGACAAGGTACTGGCGATGCTCGCCGATCTGACCTGCTGCGAAACCGCCCGTGAAAAGGCGCTTTCTATCCAGCCCCTGACTGAAAAAGATGACGTCCAGCGGGAAATTAACCGCACGTCTGATCTCTTCCATCTGACGGTCCGGTTTGGAACACCGACCTTCATGACTTTACGCAATCCTGTCGGCCGACTGAAAATCGCTCAGTCGGGCGGTACCCTTTCATGCAGTGACCTGCTGGCAATTGCAGCGGTACTGCGTCAGGCAAGAATCCTCGACCAGTGGCATAACCAGTGGGATGAGGAAGAAAACGCGGTTTCGGAACAGTTTTCAAGACTGTATCTGAACAACTCCCTTGAACGGGAAATCTCGTCGGCTATTATCAGCGAGGATGCACTGGATGACAATGCTTCCCCTGAACTGGCTGCTATCCGGCGTAAAATCCGGATGACGGAACTGAAAATCCGCGAAAAAATGGATAAGATGATCCGTTCTTCTACCTATCAGAAGTATTTGCAGGACTCGATTATCACCATGCGCGACGGACGTTTTGTCGTGCCGGTCAAGGCGGAATACCGGAGTGAAATTCCCGGTATGGTGCATGATACCTCGGGCAGCGGTTCGACCTACTTCGTTGAACCGTCGGCGGTCGTCGAAGCCAACAACGAAATCAGGGTGCTGCAATCCAAGGAAAAAGAAGAAATTGAACGGATTCTGGCTGAACTTTCCGGAAAATGTGGTGAAGAGGCTGACGGCATCATCCGCTGCTTTGAAACGGTAATCGACCTCAACCTGCTGTTTGCCAAGTCTACCCTCGCCTACCGGATGAAGGCTATGGCACCTAAAATCACCGATGATGGACACATCCTGCTCAAAAGAGCACGTCACCCGCTGATCGACCCGAAAAAGGTCGTGCCGATTGACTTTGCGCTGGGTGATGAGTATACGACTCTTGTCATCACCGGCCCCAATACCGGCGGTAAGACGGTTACCCTGAAAACGGCTGGCCTGCTGACACTGATGACGATGTGTGGCCTGCTGATTCCGGTTGCGGATGGGTCGAGCATCTCGGTATTTGAGGATATTCTGGTCGATATCGGCGATGAACAGAGTATTGAACAGAGTCTGTCGACCTTCTCGGCACATATGGTCAATCTGGTGAGCATCCTCAATGTCGCAACCTATACCTCGCTGGTTATCATCGACGAGCTGGGTTCGGGTACCGACCCGGTCGAAGGTGCGGCGCTGGCTGTCGCCATCCTCGAAAAACTGCGGATGCGCGGTGCAAAGGTCGCGGTCACCTCTCACTATGCGGAACTGAAAATGTACGCGCTGCAAACCGATAAGGTGGAAAACGCCTGCTGTGAATTCAGCGTCGAAAGCCTGATGCCAACCTACCGTCTGCTGATCGGTGTACCGGGCAAGTCAAACGCTTTTGCGATTTCCAGAAGACTGGGACTGGATGAGGATATTATCGAAAACGCCGCTGGTCTGGTGGAGAGCGACAACAAACGGTTTGAAGAAATCGTCGATTCGCTGGAAGCGTCCCGGCAAAAATATGAAGAAACCCTCAAAGAGGTCGAAGAGGAAAAACGTGAAATCGACCGCCAGAAGGCTGAAATTGACGCACTTCGGGCTGAATTGGATAAACAGCGGGAAAAAGAAGAAGAAAAAGCTAAAATCCAGGCACAGGCCATTGTCCGGGATGTCCAGGCACAGGCTGATGCTGTCCTCGCTGAACTGAACCAGATCAAAAAGCTAAAAGACTCGGAAGAATTCGGTAAACTGCTGCTGAATGCCCGCTCGTCTGTCCGTGGCAGAATGGGACGGATGCATGATGCCGCAAACCCGGTTCATGAACGTACAAATGAAGGGTATACCCTTCCGCGTGAGCTGAAAGTGGGCGATATCGTCCAGATTTATGATATCGACAAGGAAGGCACCGTCCTCAAACCGGTTGATAAAAACGGTATGGTGCTGGTACAGGCCGGTATTCTTAAATCACGTGTCCCGATTGGAAACCTCCGCCTGCTGGATAAGGCCAAGATTTCTATCGACGGAAAACCGACCGGCAAACGTGCTGGCGGCGTCCGTACTGCCGGTATCTCCCGCGGCAGCCGTTCGGTTGGCGGCAGAAGCGGACTGGCTGAGGTCGATCTGCGCGGAATGAACATCGAAGAAGCGCTGATTGAAGTCGATCGCTTTATCGATTCCAGCGTCCTGTCGGGTGTCCATCAGATTACCATCATTCATGGTAAAGGTACCGGTGCACTGCGTGAAGCAATTCAGAATCACCTCAAAAAACATAAGAGCATCAAGAGTTTTCGGTTGGGTGCGTATGGTGAAGGTGAAACTGGCGTTACCATTGCTGAACTGAAATAAAGTCCCGTTCAAAAATTGCCGTATTTTAAGTAAAACGGTATTTTACAGAAAATTTCCGTTGCAGGCAACGCATAAATATGCTATAATAAAGAAAAATTGGATACTCTGCTCGTAATTGTATCCATATTATGAAGAATAAGCCGGCAACGGTAATACTGCGGCCGCGTCACAGACGTCGTGTGTACAGGCCAAAGGGAGGAATTTTATGACACGTATACAGATTCGTCTTCAGGATATGAAACGGGTTCAGGCACTGGCCAGTTTTCTGACACCAATTCATGGTGATTTTTTCCTCGTATCCGGATCAGCGGTCGCAAATGCCAAAAGCCTGATTGGTATTCTTTCCATGAGTCTCGATGAACCGGTCGAAATGCGGCTGATGGGCTGCTCTAAAGAGGATGAGGAAAAAATACTCGCTAAACTCCGGGCAGAATATGATGCCAAGTAACAAAGTTTTTTCAGCAAAAACCGCCTGTACGTAAAATACAGGCGGTTTGCTTTATGCTGACAGGTAGATTGATGGGAGGAAAATGAGATGGCTATCCTTCATCTGATGGTCGGACTGCCGGGAAGCGGCAAAACAACCGAGGCTATCAGGCTGGAAAAAGAATATCATGCCATTCGGTTTACACCGGATGAATGGCATCTGAAATTATTCGGCAACGACTTTAGTGGTCAGTGGCCGGATGAGGTACACGATCAGCGCCACAGTAAGGTGGAACAGCTGATGTGGGAAACCGGTAAAAAGATGCTGGCA
>DVLW01000255.1 GCA_018715285.1 Candidatus Faecivivens stercoripullorum
CGTGATCGGCTGGGAAGCCGTCAAAAGGCGTTTTCAGTGTGGTTATAGGGATATTCTGTTTTTTGATGATGGTTAAAAAGTTCAGTGTTTATGCGGCTTTCAGGGATTTGTGTATATAAACATGAGGCCACCGGTTCTTCCGAATCTGATCTGCGTGAAGACGAGCTGGTTACTCTTGATGTTGTAACCATGTCTTCCGGTAAAAACGAGCCGGATATCACCGATGTTGAGAACGCCATGAACGAGATTCTGGAAGAAAAGTTCAACTGCAACGTTGACCTGACTTTCATCTCTTACGCCAACTACGCAGAACAGACCTCTCTGATGCTTTCTTCTGGTGAAGATGCTGACCTGCTGCCGATCTACATGATCCCGCTGCCCACCTGTGCAAATGCCGGTCAGATCATTCCGTTGGACGATCTGCTCGAACAGTATGGCCAGGGCATCAAGGAACAGCTGGGTGACTACATTGAATGTGGCCGTGTCGGTGAAGACCTGTACGGTGTTACCACTGCCCGTGACCTGGCAAACTCTCAGGGCTTTGAGTTTGTCAAATCGGTTGCTGACGAAGTCGGATTCGATTACGAAAACATCAAAACACTGGACGATCTGGAACGTGAACTGCTGAAAGTCAAGGAAGCATATCCCGATATGTGGCCTGTAGGTGTTGCTTCGGGCGAAAACATCCGTAACTGGGGTTGGGACCCGCTGGGCGACGATATGATTAACCTCGGTGTCCTGGCTGATATGGCTACCGAACCGGTTGTCGTCAACCTTTATGAAACCGATCAGTACAAAGATCTGGTCAACGAAATGTACTCCTGGATGCAGGAAGGTCTGATTCAGGCTGACGCTGTCAATACTACTGAAACCTATACCACTCTGATGAGTGCCGGTACTGCATTCGGCGGCTTTACCAACCTCAAACCTGGTTTTGCTGAAGAAAGCTCTTCTTCTCTCGGTTTTGAAGTCGGTGTTGTTGAGATTGTTCCCGCTCTGGCTTGCACCAACAACGTTTCTCGTGCAACCTGGACCATCTCCAGCGGCTGTGACAATCCCGAAGCTGCTATGAAGGTACTCAACGAGCTGTATGTCAACCCCGATCTGTCCAACCTTTATATGTACGGTATCGAAGGTGTCCATTACAAAGTCCTCGAAGAGGGCGGCGCTTCCAACGGTCAGGATATCATTACCTGGGCTGACGGCGTAGACGCAACCACCTCCAACTACCGCAAATCCGGTACCTGGCTGCAGCCCAACCAGTTTATCGGCCATGTATGGGAAGGCAGTGACCCTGATATCTGGGAGCAGCAGAGAGACTTCAACAACAATGCACAGAAATCTGTTGCGTTTGGCTTTACCTATGACTCTCTCCCTGTCACCAACGAAGTAACCGCCTGCACCAACGTTGTCTCCAAATACAACAAGGCTTTGCTGTGCGGCGCACTTGAGCCCGAATCCACTATTGCACAGTTTAATGAAGAACTGTACGCAGCCGGTCTGCAGAAGATCATTGATGAAAAGCAGAGCCAGCTGGATGCATGGTTGGAAGCAAACGGCAAATAATGAATTGATCCCGAAGCGGGGATACCGTATCCTTGCGGTATCCCCCTTTATATTGCCAGAAGGAGGGCTAAAATGAAAAGTAATCCACCAATCAGCAAAGCGGCAAAAAAAGCACAGATCATGCATAACATTCCGCTTTATCTGATGTTTTTACCCGGCGCCATCTATCTGCTCATCAACAACTACATTCCCATGAGCGGATTGATTATTGCTTTCAAACAGGTTAACTGGAACAAAGGCATTTTAAAAAGCCCGTGGGTAGGCTTCTCGAACTTTGAATATCTGTTCAAGACAAGCGACGCATGGGTCATTACCCGTAATACACTGGGGTATAACCTGGTCTTCATTGTACTGGGAACCGTGCTGGCAATTGCTATCGCCATTTTGCTGAATGAAATTCGTTCATTGAGATTCAAAAAATTCTATCAGACAGTCATTCTGCTGCCCTATCTGATTTCAATGGTCGTTGTCAGCTATCTGGTTTTTGCAATGCTCTCAAGCGAAAATGGTTTTATTAACCTGAGCATTCTCCGGCCGCTGGGTCTTCCGGAAATCAGCTGGTACACCGAGCCTAAATACTGGCCTGCCATTCTGATTATCGTTTACACCTGGAAATCCTTCGGTTACAACTGCATCCTTTATTATGCAACGCTGGTCGGCATTGACCATGGATACTATGAGGCAGCTGTTATCGACGGTGCCAACCGCTGGCAGCAGGTCTGGAACATTACCCTGCCTGAACTGGTTCCCACCATCATTACCCTGACTCTGATGAGCATTGGTAAGATCTTCTACTCTGACTTCGGTCTGTTCTATCAGGTTCCGATGGACTCGGGTCCTCTGTACGATGTCACCAACACCATCGATACATATGTTTACCGCGGCCTGATCCGTCTGAACAACGTCGGCATGTCTTCCGCTGCTGGTTTCTATCAGAGTATCGTCGGTTTTGCTCTGGTTTTGCTTGCAAACTTTACCGTTCGCAAAATCAGCAAGGAAAACGCACTGTTTTAAGGAAGGAGCAAGTACAATATGGTTGAAAAAAGAAGTGCTTTCCAGTTTTTCGCCAACCTTTTCATGATCCTGTTGGCACTGTGTTGTCTGTTCCCCTTCCTTTTGCTGGTTATGTCTTCCTTTACTGATGAGACAACCCTGATCCGGGAAGGATATTCGATTTTCCCCAGCAAGTTCGGAACGGAATCTTATGATTACCTCTGGAAAAACGCCGATCAGATCGGCCGTGCTTACAGTATCACCGTTCTGATTACAGTTGTCGGTACCATCGCCAGCCTGCTGATGACCGTTATGATGGCCTATCCGCTCTCCAGAAAAGAATTTGTGGGAAGAAACGTATGTGCATTTTACGTCTTCTTCACGATGCTTTTCAATGGCGGTCTGGTCCCGACCTACATCATGTACACCCGTTACCTGCACATCAAAAACACCCTTTGGGCACTTCTGATTCCCTCGCTTTTAATCAGTGCCTTTTATGTCATCATGATGCGCACCTACTTTACGACAAATATCCCGGAAGCAGTTATCGAAGCCGCACGTATCGATGGCGCCGGTGAATGGAGAATCCTGTTCACCATCGTACTGCCGATGTCGCTGCCGATGATCGCAACCATGGCGCTGCTGATCGGTCTGGGATACTGGAATGACTGGAAAAACGGTCTGTACTATCTGACTGACAGCCGTCTGTTCTCGATTCAGAACATGCTCAACAACATGCTCAAGGACGTACAGTTCCTTAAATCCGGTGCAGATGCTTCCGCTGCTTCCGACGTGCTGCAGGATATGCCCAGCGTCGGTATTAAGATGGCGATTGCAGTAATCGGTGCAGTGCCGGTCATGATTATTTATCCCTTCTTCCAGAAATACTTCGTCAAAGGCATTACCATCGGTGCTGTCAAAGGCTGATTTCTGTCCATACTAAATTGACGGAACAGACACACCGGGCCAAAATGGTATATCATTGTCGGGCGGATATCCCACAGTCAGTACTGTCGGGAAAGTCTGCAATGTCCGCTCGACTGGTATAAATACTCAGTAAAAAGACACGGTTCCCGCCTCTCCTGAACCGTGTCTTTTTATTTTGCCTGAGCGCCGTCTTGACAGAATCTCAATTCCGTATATAATCAAAAGATGAATATATTTGTGTTTCATGCGCATTTGTGCGCATTTTCGGAGATAAGGAGTTTTTGTGTATGAAAAAAATCCTGCTGATCGCCACAGGTGGTACCATTGCCTGTAAACGTACCGAATCCGGACTGACACCGCTGTTCACATCCGATGACCTGATTGCCTACGTTCCGCAGTCCAAAACTTTCTGTAAAACCGATGCCGTTCAGCTGCTGAATCTGGACAGTACCAATATCCGTCCGGAACACTGGCTGATGATGGCACGCTGCATCCGGGAAAACTATCCCCATTATGACGGATTTGTTATCTGTCACGGCACTGACACGATGGCTTTTACCGCAGCTGCCCTCTCCTATCTTATTCAGAACTCTCCCAAGCCGGTCACCATCACCGGCGCACAGCGTCCAATTGATATGGAAGATACCGACGCGCGTGTCAACCTCCTGGACAGCCTGTCCTACGCCTGCTGCCCGGATGCACATGGTATCAGCATTGTATTTGACGGCAATGTCATTGCCGGTACACGTGCCCGCAAAATGCGTACCAAGAGCTACAATGCTTTTTCCTCTATCAATTTTCCCTATCTGGCGACCATCCGGGATGGACATATCGTCCATTATATCAAGGAAGAGATCACCGGATGTCCGGCTTTTTATGATACCCTTTGCAGCAATGTCTTTTTGCTCAAACTGATTCCTGGCATTTCCCCGGAAATACTGTCACTGGCCGGTGAATCCAATGACGCGGTTATTATCGAAAGTTTTGGTGTCGGCGGACTTCCCTACGGCGAAGAAGATGGGAAAGAAAGTTTTCTTTCGGTTGCCAGAACACTGCTGCAAAAAGGCAAGCTGATTGTCATGGCCACTCAGGTAGTCCATGAGGGAAGCGACCTCGGCGTTTACGCAGTCGGACATGAAGCTGAGGAACTGGGGCTGCTGGAAACCGGCGATATGACGCTGGAAGCAGCTGTCACAAAGGTAATGTGGATTCTTGGACAGACAAAAGATCCCGACACCATCCGTTCCATGTTTACCACTACTATTGCGCACGACCGTTTATATTGATGCTGTTATAAATCCCGCTGTCCTGTTCAGGCACAGCGGGATTTTGCATTATATGCAGCTTTAGTCTGATTCTGACGACTGACCGGAAGAAGACGGCTGTTCGCTGGAATCTGAACTCTCTGCACCAGCAGAAGACGAGGACTCTGTTTCAGAGGAACTGGTATTCTGACTGCTGCTTTCGGTCTGTGAGGATTCAGAGGAAGGAGCTGAACTTTCTTCCGAAGAACTCTCGGACGAACTTTCCTCAGATGCAAAATCTTCTTCTATCCGATCCGGACGGAATACACTCATCGCCTCAAAAGAGGAAAATGTCAGGCTTAAACCCGCATCAGGAATGGTCAATCCTATCGGCATATAATCATTCTTGCCAAGCAGCAGTGCATAACTGCCTGCATCCATCTGCCCGGTTGCGCACCAGCCTTCAGCAGATTCTGTGACGGTGATTCCTTCAGGCTGAGAAAGAGCTTTCAGGGTACCGGCAACCATACTGCCGAGGTTGGCGGCTGGCATTGCGTCCGGCTGAATACTGATGCCCTTATAGCTGACCGTGAGATTTCCTGTATCTATACTGTCAACGGTAAAACTGAGCCCTTCCAGATGTTCCGGCGTCATGACCTCTACCAGACAGCAATCTTCCGAACGGGTAATCTGTGCCTGCAAGGACAGAATTTCCTCCTGTTCATACTCACCCGGCAGAGCAATCGCCACATCTGCCATCGCTGAAAAAGAACCGGCAAAAAGTGATGATACGGTAGCGGCATCCGGCGGACCCGATTCTTCTTTTTCAGCACATCCTGTCAGCATACCGGCAGCAGTTATCACAGCCACCAGGCCTGTCAGCCAGATATGACGAAATGCGCGTCTCCATCCGTTCTGCCGGCAACTACCTTTAACCCCGATACAAACCATATATATGCCCTCCCCAATTGCGTTTCCTATCAGACAGGATATCATATGAAACCAGCCGTTCGATTATGCGGTATAAATGGACTGCAAACGCAGAAAAGCGGTGCCCTTTCAGGTACCGCTCTTCTGCTGCGCTTAAAAATATAGGAGTTTGAAGTCTGTCAGTTTTATAAAGCTACAGGATGATTTTCGGTCAGCATCAGTTATCATCCTGCAATGCGTCGTACCCTTCTTCACCGGTACGGACTTTAACGACATTCTGTACGCCATAGACAAAGATCTTGCCGTCACCGATATGACCGGTATAGAGTACTTTTTTCGCGGTTTCGATAACCCGCTGTACCGGTACCTTGCAGACGACGATCTCAACCTCAATCTTGGGCAGAAGGTTCATTTCAACCGGAACACCGCGATAATATTCAGGTGCGCCCTTTTGCATGCCACAGCCCATAACATTGGTTACCGTCATACCGGTAACACCGATCTGAGAAAGTGCCTGACGAAGCTGCTCAAAGCGAGCCTGCTTCATGATGATATCAATCTTGGTAAATCTGAGGCCGGTATCACTGGTCATCTGGGAGACCGGTGCACTGCTCAGCTGAACGGGAACGGCTTCATCCGGTCCAACACTACCGGTAACCTGCCGGTCTTCATCCAGTGCGGAAATAATGCCGGTACCTGCTTCAACAGAAGGCATGAAGTCGGCGTAAGCCGTAACCAGACCATGTTCGGAAATATCCAGGCCGGCAATTTCTTCTTCGGCCGAACAACGCAGACCAATTGTGTGCTGAATCACTTTGAACACGATGGTAATAATGATAGCCACATACACAGCGACCGAAACAACGCCCAGCACCTGTACACCAAAGAAGCTAAATCCACCACCATAGAATACACCGCCATCCGTTGCAAACAGACCGGTCATAATCGTACCCAACGCGCCACAGACACCGTGTACCGAAATGGCACCAACCGGGTCATCGATTTTTGCAACACGGTCAAAGAATTCAACCGCCAAAACAATAACAATACCAAAAACAAGTCCCATAATGGCCGCACCAACAGGAGAAACCATGTCACAACCGGCTGTAATGCCGACCAGACCGGCCAGAGCTGCGTTATAAGTCATTGATACATCCGGCTTTTTATACCGAACCCATGTAAAAATTAGAGTCGTACAGCAAGCGACCGCCGCAGCCAGGTTGGTATTGACAAAGATCAGAGAAGCCGATTCCATTGCCGCATCAGTGTCCATTGCGACAGTAGAGCAGCCATTAAAACCAAACCAGCAAAACCACAGAATAAATACGCCCAGTGCCGCAAGTGCAAGGTTATGACCGAGGATTGCACGCGGCTTGCCATCCTTGCCGTATTTGCCGATACGCGGCCCGAGAATCTTCGCGCCAATCAATGCACAGATGCCGCCGACCATATGAACTGCCGTAGAACCGGCAAAATCATGGAAGCCAAGCTGAGACAGCCAGCCACCACCCCAAATCCAGTGACCGGAAATCGGATAGATAAACAGTGAAATTGCCGCCGAATAGATGCAGTAGGCCGAAAATTTTGTCCGTTCAGCCATTGCACCGGAAACGATGGTTGCCGAAGTCGCACAGAAAACCGTCTGGAAAATGACAAATGCCCACATCGGTACGCCAGCAGGAAGAATATGCGAATAATCCGCCTGAACGGTCGGGTCAAACCAGCCTATAATGCTGTTACCGGCACCAAACATCAGGCCAAATCCCACCAGCCAGAAAACAGGGGTACCAATACAGAAATCCATCAGGTTTTTCATCAGGATATTGCCGGTGTTTTTGGCACGGGTAAAACCGGCTTCACACATTGAAAAGCCTGCCTGCATGAAAAATACCATTGCGGCGCCCAGAAGCACCCATATGGTGTTGACCGAAGAATACATACAATTCCCTCCAATTGATCCTCCAAAAACAAACGCCAGACGTTTTGGGAATATAATTTCCGGTTTCTCTTTTATCTGCCGGAATTCAAAAAGGCGCAAACCAGTTCCCACGGGTCATGGGAATGGTTCACGCCTTTGTGAACAATATAAGGTTTTAGAGCCGATGCTGTATCAGTCTTTTACATACCACAGCATCTGAGTATAGGTAGGCAGCGGCCAGAAATCTTCGCCGCAGACCTGTTCTGCATGGTCAGCTGCCGCACGCAGTTTATCCATAATCGGAATGACAACGTCATGGAAAGCTCTTGCGCTGGCCAGCGGATCGGGATCGTTCTTAGCTGCTTTTCTGGCAATACGCAGATCATTGATTGCTTCGCTGATAATATCCGCACACCCTGCAAGTGTTTCCAGCTGATGTACTTCCGCGTTGCAGGAGATCTTGTTGCTGACAGTCTGTTTAACTGCAATGGTGGACGCCAGCTGGTTCTCGTAGTCGATAATAGCAGGAACAATCTGCTGGTTTGCCATCTCCAGCATGGTCAGTGCTTCAATATTCAGCACTTTGGAGTAGTTTTCCAGGCTGACTTCATAACGGGCATTCATCTCTGCCGGACTCATAACGCCAAAGTCATTCATCAGGCGGAGGTTTTTCTCATCCATCATGGTCGGAAGTGCGTCAACTGTCGATCTGAGATTGTGCAGGCCTCTCTTTTCAGCCTCAACCGGCCATTCTTCAGAATAACCGTTGCCGTTGAAGATGATGCGCTTATGTTCCTTAACTGTCTTTTTGACCAGAGCCATTGCTTCCGATTCAAAATCTTCTGCACTTTCCAGAGCATCAGCAAATTCTCTGAGCTCCTTGGCGACAGCCGTGTTCAGAACAGTGTTGACATCCGACAGGTTCATGTTGGAACCGGGTGCACGGAACTCAAACTTGTTGCCGGTAAAGGCAAAAGGAGAAGTACGGTTACGGTCGGTATTGTCTTTGGAGAACTTGGGCAGTACTGCAACGCCCAGGTCCATTTTCTGACGTTCATGATCGTGGTATTCCGTATCGTCTGCCAGTGCGTCAATTACCTCACCCAGCTCGTCACCGACAAACATCGAGATAATCGCAGGAGGTGCTTCATTTGCACCCAGACGGTGATCGTTGCCGGGAGAAGCGACCGAAACACGCAGCAGGTCCTGATATTCATCCACAGCCTTAATGACAGCTGCCAGGAATACCAGAAAACGCAGGTTTTCCATCGGCTTCTTGCCAGGGTCCAGCAGGTTCAGACCCGGTGCAGAAAGCGACCAGTTGTTATGTTTACCGGAACCATTGACGCCTGCAAAGGGTTTTTCATGCAGCAGGCAGACCAGGCCATGTCTTTCTGCAACCTTTTTCATAACTTCCATGGTCAGGAGGTTGCCGTCAATTGCGGAGTTAGTGGTGGAGAAGATGGGAGCAAGCTCATGCTGAGCAGGTGCGACCTCATTGTGCTTGGTCTTAGCCAGAATACCCAGCTTCCAGAGTTCTTCGTCGACCTCTTTCATATATTCCGAAACAGCAGGACGGATTACACCAAAGTAATGTTCTTCCATTTCCTGTCCTTTTGCAGGAGGGCATCCAAACAGAGTGCGTCCGGTCAGGATCAGGTCACGTCTTGCCTTGTAGTCTTCTTTATCAACCAGGAAATATTCCTGTTCAGCGCCAACCGTAGAGGTAACGCGCGGAACATCGATGCCAAACAGTTTCAGAATACGGCATGCCTGATTGGAAACCGCATCCATCGAACGGAGCAGAGGAGTCTTTTTGTCCAGTGCCTCGCCGGTATAAGAGCAGAACGCAGTCGGAATGCACAGGGTGTCATCCTTAATAAATGCGTAGGAAGTCGGGTCCCATGCGGTATAGCCTCTGGCTTCACAGGTGGCACGCAGACCGCCGGAAGGGAAGGAGGATGCGTCCGGCTCACCTTTGACCAGCTCTTTACCGGAAAATTCCATAATCACACCGCCGTCAGCAGTAGGACTGATAAAGCTGTCATGTTTTTCACTGGTGATACCGGTCAAAGGCTGGAACCAATGGGTGTAATGGGTAGCACCCATCTCACATGCCCAGTCCTTCATCGCGTTGGCAACAATGTTTGCAACCGAGAGATCCAGCGGCTCACCGTTGTCAATCGTCTTTTTCAGCGCCTTATAGGTTTCTTTGGGCAACCGCTGGCGCATCGTAGCATCATTGAATACCTTGCTGCCGAACATTTCGGGAACAGTGCTCATATAAGATCCTCCTTTTATTTCCAAGCCGCAGCACTTTTACCGCAGCCATCTGGCGTAAGGCTTCAGAGAGCATCTCTGAAACTTCCCTGGATACGAGATAAGGCGCTGTAGGACTTTCCTGACCTACAGCGCCTT
>DVLW01000256.1 GCA_018715285.1 Candidatus Faecivivens stercoripullorum
CCTGGTTTTCAATTTTAGATTTGCTCAGTACGACTCCATTATATTCCTTTTCCTGGGGAAACCAGTATACAGCTCGGCCACCCACACTATAAAGATTTCCGGCTGTCATTTCCTGATTGCAGTATGGACATCTCATTCTGTATTCCTCCCACAATTTTCTTGTAATTTTAGTATATCACACATCTTTGTGAAAGGACAGCAGAATTATTCACGAGGTGCTCTCTCGCTAATTTCTGACACTATGTAAGGCAGCCCGAAGGCTGTCCTATATTCATCCTGCCTTTTTTTCCTGTACGGTGTCATCCAGTGCATCCAGCATCGTTTCGGCAAATATGCCGTATCCTCTCTCCGGGTCACTGACAAAAACGTGGGTTACAGCTCCAATCAGTCTGCCGCCCTGTATAATCGGGCTGCCGCTCATCCCCTGGACAATGCCGCCGGTAGCGGCGATCAGTTCCGGATCGGTAATCCGGACGACCATGTTCCGGGATGTATCCTCATCTGAGAAGGAAACCTTTTCAATCTGCACGTCAAATAACTGCGGCTGGGTACCACCGATGGTGGAGAGAATTTTTGCTTCACCTGTATGCACTTCCTGGCTTGGGCAGACTTCGATCATAGCCTGTTGTGCATTGTTCCCCATTCCGGAAAGAGCAAGACTGTTATCAGCACGGACAATCAGCCCGCAGGAAAGGTTTTGTAAAACCGTCCCTGAACTGATAACGCCATCGTTGCCCAGTAATGTGGAAAGGGAGAAAGCTCCGTCCAGAAAAGCTCCCTGTAGTTCACCCGGCGTTCCTGTAACGCCTCTTGTCACGCCCATGACGGTTGCGCCGCAGACCTCTCCCCATTGAAGCGGCAGTAAAACTCCGGTATCAGCATCGCATACACCATGCCCCAGAGCGGCAAAACAGCCGGAATAGGGGTCATAAAAGGTGATGGTTCCGATACCGGCGGAAGAATCCCGTACCCACATTCCGGCAAGCCAGTTGCCGTCTGTAGTCTGTACGGGTGTGAGGGTCGTTCCTTTTTGGATATCCTCACGGGAATAGACAATCTCGACGGATTGTCCGCTTTCTCCGGCTGCCGATATAACAGAGGTCAGCGTGTCAAAGGAATTGATTTTCTGTCCATTTGCGGACAAAATAATATCACCGGATTGCAATCCGGCAAGTTCTGCGGGACAAACCGTTCCCGACGAGGTTTCAACCGGCGAAAGAGATGCGATGACTGCACCATCGGTCAGCATTTTCAGTCCGAATACACTTCCGCTTGGAATGACATAGCGTGCTTCACTTTCGACAGCCGTTACCGTTTTTACGGGAATGATGCCACCCAGCATCAAGGTGTATTCAATTGTCTGTCCGGTATCTTTGCCGGTTATACTTCCCTGCATTTTTTCCGATTCCGATTCGGCATCAGTCGATGAAACCAGCGTCTGGACGGTATTTTCCTGCTGGCTGACAGGCTCCAGAATCCGATACTGTGACAGGGCAAAAGTGGTGGGGTCTTCCAGATAATAAGTATCCGGAAGAACACTGCTGAAATAAAAGGCGGCGGTGATCAGTCCGGCAGCCGGAATACCGGCCAGAGTCGCCAGCAGGCGGCAGGTCCGCCGCAGCAGTTTTAAAAAGGCATTTGAAAAAATTTGACGGTGTTTTCTGCGTTTAACACTGGCTTTTGCCATGCGCTTACGCAGACCATCTGAACGGGTTTTCATAGGCAGTTCCTTTCCGGGGAAAATAAAAAAACTTCCCACGCTCTTCATTATGGGAAGAGGTGGGAAGCTTTATGCATGTCGATATTTTCCCTGTAAGGGTCAGAAGTTACAGCGCAGCCATCGGCCGGTCACCTTCCGCAGTGGAAAAGCGCAGCCAGTCGATATAGTCATAATTGCCATAAGGGTCGGTAAATTTTTTTGCTTCTCCTTTAATCAACGGCAGGATATAATCACAGATTTCTTTCTGGGCATCTGCATTTTCCAAATCAAACCATTTTTCGGGAACCAGAAGCTCCTGGTTGGCGCATTTTTCAATTTCTTCGCAGTCATATACCGCTTTGTATTCCCCATTTTCTTCGCCGCGCCGGATAACTGCCATCTTTCCGGTGACGCCATTCAGAGCCTGTTCGGTTCCATATGCGCCGACCGAGAAACTTTCGTCCAAATCCGTTTTAGAGGCGAGGTGTGCCGAGCAGCGCTGCATCAGATTGAGTTCAATCGAACGTACCTTACAACCGATTTTATGCTTGACCAGATGCTCGAGATATTTTCCGACGCCGCTCAGATAAGCATGTCCGAATACATCTACCGCTCCGCTCTTGCTGGACGAGCCGACATAATCACCGTTTTTATCCCGGATACCTTCACTGACCGCGACAATGACGGTATGTTCTTTCTTTTGCAGCTCCCGGATACGGTCCAGAAAATCGTCTTCATCAAACGGAACTTCCGGAATCGCGACAATATCCGGTTTGCATCCGCCCATAAACTTGGGCAGACCGGCAGCCAGTGTCAGCCATCCGGCATTGCGTCCCATAATTTCTACAATCGTAACTGAAGGAAGCGCATAAATCGCAGTATCACGAATCAGCTCCTGCATGGTCACCGACAGGTAGCGGGCTGCACTGCCATAACCGGGCGTATGGTCGCATCCGGGCAGATCATTATCGATGGTTTTCGGGAGGCCAAAGACGACCGGTACTTCCCTTTCCGGCTGCTGACGGCGAATTTCGGCAAAATATGCGGCAAGTTTGCTCACCGTATCCATACTGTCGTTTCCGCCGATATATAAGAACCATCCGACATTCCATTCTTCCAGACGTTCCAGAATTTTTCCGTAAATCGGGTCATTTTGGTCCGCCGGCAGTTTAAACCGGCAGGAACCCAGCGCCATTGCCGGTGTGGCAGACAGTTTGTCCAGTTCGGTGAAGTTTGTCAGGTCGATGGTATTGTCCCGGAGTACCCCTTCGATTCCGTGAAAGGAACCGAGAATCCGTTCCACCTTTTTCGATTCAGAAGCGGCGTGAATAACGCCAGCCAGCGTTGCATTGATTGCACAGCTCGGTCCGCCGGACTGACCGACGAGAAGTGTTTTAGGAGAAGTTGCTGCCATAGAAATGATCCTTCCTTTCCTGATAAAAGCCGGTTTACAAAGTATTTGAAATGCTTGAAATCCACCACAAAAGCCTCATTTGTGCACGAGCAAAAGCCCATAAACGCACAAAACTGCAGGCGGCGGAGTTTCCGCCCTGCAGTTTTGCTGATAACAATATGTGATTTTGGGTATTTATTCTTCTTTTTTGATCTGTCGCTTGATTTCCCGGAAGATCGCGTCAAAGTCGGCGTCTTCTTCTTCCTCCGACTCGGTAGAAGCGGCAATCAGATTCATGTTGTCTTCATCCACCTCGACCGGGGTCTCGTCCGGCTCATCATCATAAGCCAGATCGTCCTGATCGTAATAGGACTGACGTTCACCGGGTGTATACAGCGGGAAATTTTTCTGTGTTACGCGGTCAATCTGAACACCTTCCGGCTGCGGATAATCTTCATCAGAATATTCGTCGTATTCATCATACTCGTCGCCGTACTCATCGTATTCATCATAATCGCTGTCCGGATATCCCACGGCATCCGCCTGAAGCTGCTGTAACCGCCGGTCACTGCGTACATGCAAAAGAATCGTCAGACCACAGGAGAACAAGAGCAGCGCTACCGACCATCCCAGAAAAATCTGACGGCCTTCTTTGGTACGCATCTGTTGAACCAGATGGCCCAACAGCTTGCTGTGCATCTCAACCTTACCGATAAAAACCGTATCTGTACTGTCCAGAATAAATGGATCACCGGTTGCTTCGGTTACTTCATAGTAATTGTCGGTAACGGAAATGAGTCTTGCAATCTGGATAACCCGTGTGCCTTTTGCGTCATTGGCGTAAAAGGCAATCAGATCATCCGGTTCAAAGGTAGTGGGTGAATCCTGATTGATTATCAGAAGTTCATTGCGCTCTACCTCGCCGCTCATTACATCCGACTGGTAATAGTGCCAGCTGTTTCCAAAAATGGAAA
>DVLW01000257.1 GCA_018715285.1 Candidatus Faecivivens stercoripullorum
TTGCTGAATGAACTTGCGGTTTAACAATACCCGGATGCGGGCTTCCAGCTCCTCAAAATGGAACGGCTTGGTCAGATAATCGCTCGCTCCCAGTTCAAACCCGGTCAGCTTGGTTTCCAGATGATGGTTGGCAGACAGTATCAGGATTTTGATTTCCGGCTTTTCCGTTCTGAGCCTGGATAACACTTCAAGCCCGCTCATTCCCGGAAGGTTTAAGTCCAGTACAATCAGGTCGTAATCCTCATCCATCGCCATCTGAAAACCTACAGACCCAGTCTTCGCCTGGTCTACCGCGTACCCTTTGAGTTCCAGCCCGTGCGATAAGTCCCGCAGCAGGTCCAGTTCATCTTCTATAATCAGTATCCGCATATATCAAATCTCCATTTTTTCTGAAACAAATACAACATTTTCTCCCTGCATTATACCGTACTCTCAACGGTTTTTCAACCCGCTGGACTTTATTGCTTTTTCCAATAATCAGAGGTATAATACCATTATACCTGAAAGGAGTGTTTGGATATGTGTGGTGGTATCATCTCACAAAAGATTGCAGGGACCCATGTAAATAACCGCCTGACTTTTTGATTTATTTACATGGGAGGAATTTATCATGAAAGAAAATAAGTACGATTGCGAGAGCTTTTTCCAGAAATATGCACAGATGCTGCGCTCTCAAAAAGGATTGCAGGGCGCCGGTGAATGGTCGGAATTGCAGAAACTCCTTCCCGATTTTCACGGGAAATCGGTTCTCGACCTCGGTTGCGGCTATGGATGGCACTGCAAGTATGCCGCTGAACAGGGCGCCGCAACTGTCCTCGGTACCGATATCTCGGAGAAAATGCTCCAAAAGGCGGTGCAGATCAACTCCGCTCCGCAGATTAAATACCAGTGTATCGCGATGGAAGACCTTGCGTTCCCGGGTGAAACATTCGACGTTGTGCTCAGTTCCCTTGCGTTTCACTACATAAAGGATTTTGAGCCGCTGGTTCAAAATATCGCCGGATGGCTGAAACCGGGCGGAAACTTTGTATTCTCAGTTGAACACCCGGTCTTTACCGCTGAGGGTTCCCAGGACTGGTACTACGATCAGGATGGTAAAATCCTGCACTTCCCGGTCGATAATTACTATTATGAAGGTCGCCGGGAAGCGGTGTTTCTGGGCGAAAAGGTTATCAAGTACCATCGCACGCTGACAACCTACCTGAATACTCTGCTTCAAAATGGATTTACGCTCGAACACGTCGTTGAACCTCAGCCGCCTGAAAATATGATGGATATCGACGGCATGAAGGACGAAATGCGCAGACCTATGATGCTGCTCGTCTCTGCTGTCAAAAATTGATCGGACTTTATGTAAAATCGGCTGCACCTGAAAAGTGCAGCCGATTGCGTTTTTTACTGGCCTGTTTTACTGTCCGTCCACTCTTTCCATTCGGCGTTTTCCAGCGTCATGATGGTGTATTCCGGATACTTTTCATGGATTTCACAAAGGCATATCTCGCTCCAGCTTCCGCCTGTACCTTTTCCGGTTACGGTAAAATCCTGCGGACGCTCATTAGTGGCTTTATATGTGGAATCCACCCGGCCGCATATTTCGCACCGGCGCCCCCAGCAAAAGCTGCTGCTCCCATAATGCAGAATGATTTTCTGATAAATATGTTTGTGCCCGGAACGTTTCTTGCTGCTGGATGTGGATGCAGTTACGGATTTTTTGTGACGTGCGGAAAGTTCGTCGCTGACCTTCTGCTGCCGCGCTTGTTTATACAGATGCGTCTTTTCTCGAATCATCCTGTCCGGCTCCTTTCTTGCTTTTGCCTGTTATTTTACCAGAACAATTTGAATAAATCTACGGCAGTATAATAAAAATCCGGCACTGGGTGCTTCCCAATACCCTGAAATACAATTCCCAGAATAAACACAGCAACCGTCAATCCACGGAATCCCCATCTGGTCAGCGGATCAAGGGTATCCACCTAATTCACCACCCTTTTTTAACTGTTATTTCGTTCTGTTTCTAATTCCAGACATTTCCACTCCTCATTAAAAATATGATAACTTTCCGGAGTTTCCAAAATGACATCTTTAAAACCGGCCGCTTTATAGCAATAATATGCGCTTTCATTATTCTCAAAAACACCAAGCGTGACTTTATCTGCCTTTAATATTTCAAACGCATATTGCAAAGATAATTTCAGCATCTCTTTTCCGTAACCCATACCCCTTTTGCTGTCATCAATGATGATGAATCCAAACCTGAGTATACGCTTTTCCTCATCTGTAAATCTCATAATCAGATGACCGACTACGCCCGTTTCATCAAAGGCAGTCATGGGGAAAAAAGCGTCGGAAAATGCCGCCGCTTCATAGTGATTGTTGATGTCGACATCACTGACAGGGTATTTTTCATATCGGTCAGCAGACCATTTCCGGAAAGATACTTCGTCTTTTATCCAGCCGGCAATGACCTTCGCGTCACATTTTTTGTAGGGTCTTAATCTTAACATGGGTCTGCCTCCTCAATTTTAAATTTGTTTTATTATAACAGATTTCATCATTGAAGACAAGCCGTATCAACAAAAACGCCCCATGAAAGCCGCTGTAAATCAGCCAGCTTTCATGAGGCAGATATTCTCAGATCTCCATCTGACGACCAAGGAAAGACGCCGTCGCCTGGGCAAGTTTCGCCTGTACTTCTGTCACAGGCTCATCCCCTAACAGCAGTACGCTTCCTGTCACATCGCCATCCGCAATGACCGGTATCACGACACAGGCGCCCTGTTCGACACCTTCTGCCGGTGATATCCGCGGTGCTGCCGCACTGTCCCGCAAATAACTCCTGCGCGACATCTCCAATTTCTCCAGCTGCGGTGTAATCCGTCGTGCAAGGTACTCCTTTTTGGGTACGCCTGCTGCTGCAATTACCTGGTCGCGGTCGCATACCACTACCGGCAGTCCTGCCATTCGGTACAGCACGTCCGCGTACCGGCCTGCATATCCTGATAATTCACCAATCGGTGAGTATTTGCGGAAGATGACTTCTCCGTCTCCGCTGGTATATATTTCCAATGGATCGCCTTCGCGGATTCTCATCGTTCTTCTGATTTCCTTGGGGATGACAACACGTCCGAGGTCGTCAATCCGTCTGACTATTCCGGTTGCTTTCATTTATCGATTCCTCCTGGTTAACTGTGTACTGGTGGACTTCAATAGGTATTATTTGCAGCTTCTTTCAGAATATGCCTGAAAAATTCTTTTGCATTTTTGCGCAAATAATATCCCGTCAGGCTGTGGTTCATCCAAAACCATAGTCTGACGGGATATCCCATTGTTGTTTTCCGCAATGCTGTACAGCATTATTCCCGCTCACCTGCTGCCAAAAGATAAAGAGCCTTATCCGGCATCAGCGCAAAAATGACGTTTTCTCCTGTTTCCGGGAAACCGAAAGATTCATTGACAGGGCGCCCGGCTTGCACCTGCT
>DVLW01000258.1 GCA_018715285.1 Candidatus Faecivivens stercoripullorum
ATGACGTCTGCTCTTCCGCCTCCGGTGCTTCCTGTACAGGTTCCGGCTGGCTGGTGGAAATACTGACCGAATCAGAGTTTTGCTGCGGTGCTGCAGGATATCTGCTTCAGAAATGCAAAACGGTATTTTAATCTGTAATAGGAAAGGGAGTCTATCATGAAACTTTCATTTCGCTGGTACGGCGATTCTGACCCGGTAACGCTTGAGTATATTCGTCAGATTCCCGGAATGCGCAGTATCGTTACAGCTGTTTATGATGTAAAACCCGGTGAGGTATGGCCGGAAGAGTCGCTTGCACACCTGAAAGAAGAGTGTGAAGCAAACGGACTGATCTTTGATGTGGTGGAATCGGTACCAGTCAGTGAAGATATCAAACTTGGAACCGAAAAGCGTGATGCCCATCTGGAAGCCTACTGTGAAAATATCCGCCGCTGTGCAAAATACGGCGTCAAGTGCATCACCTATAACTTTATGCCGGTATTTGACTGGACCCGTACCCAGCTGGACAAAAAAGCCGCAGACGGATCCACCAGTCTGGTCATGTACTGGGAACAGCTGAAAGGCCTTGACCCGCTGAAAGATGACATCCATCTGCCCGGATGGGATGCCAGCTATACTCAGGATGAAGTTCGCGGCCTGATTCGTGCCTACAGCCAACTGGGTGAAGAAGGTCTGTGGAAGAATATCGAAATCTTCCTCAAAAAGGTTATCCCGGTTGCTGAGGAATGCGGCGTTGTCATGGCATTACATCCCGATGATCCGCCTTATCCGATTTTCGGTCTGCCCAGAGTCATCACCTGTGAAAAGAATCTCGACCGGTATCTGTCCATCGTTGACTCACCTGCAAATACCCTTTGCCTCTGTACTGGTTCGCTCGGATGCGCCAGCTTCAATGATATTCCTGCAATGGTTCGCAAATACTCAGCAGCAAAGAGAATTGGGTTCATGCATATCCGCAATGTCCGTCTGCTGGAAGACGGTTCCTTTGAGGAAAGCGGACATCTGTCTGCCTGCGGCAGTCTGGATATCTATGAGATTGTCCGTGCACTGGTGGAAACCGGTTTTGACGGGTATGTCCGCCCTGACCACGGCCGGATGATCTGGGGTGAAACCGGTAAGCCCGGATATGGATTGTATGACCGTGCGCTGGGAGCCGCTTATCTCAATGGCCTGTTTGAAGCCTGCGAAAAGGCAAACCGCGCTTGATTTTATAGGATGACAGAAAGGAAATGGCTATGGAAAAGAATGTACTGAATACCGATCTGACTGGAAAAGTAGCGGTTGTAACCGGTGCCGGCGGTGTCCTGTGCTCGAATTTTGCAAAGGTACTGGCAAGAGCAGGTGCAAAAGTTGCACTGCTGGATATCAACCTTGAAGCAGCGCAGAAGTTTGCTGATGAAATCAACGCAGAAGGCGGCGTTGCAAAAGCATATGCCTGCGATGTACTGAACAAGGAAACCTGCTATGCAGTTGCGGATGCTGTTGAAGCAGATCTGGGAAAATGCGATATTCTCCTGAACGGTGCAGGCGGTAATAATCCTCGTGCAACCACCGATAAGGAATACTATGAAGATGGCGATATCGATGCTGATGTTAAGAGCTTTTTTGATCTGGACAGAAGCGGCGTTGAATTTGTTTTTAATCTGAACTTTATCGGTACCCTGATTCCTGTTCAGGCTTTTGCACGCCAGATGCTTGGCCGTCCGGGATGCAACATTCTCAACATCTCGTCGATGAATGCCTATACGCCTCTGACTAAGATTCCCGCTTATTCCGGCGCAAAGGCTGCAATCTCCAACTTCACCCAGTGGCTTGCAGTACATTTTTCCAAGGCTGGTATCCGCGTCAACGCGATTGCACCCGGTTTCTTTGCTACCCAGCAGAACGCAAAGCTGCTCTTTAACGATGACGGTACACCCACTGCCCGTACCGGAAAGATTCTGGCAGCAACTCCGATGGGAAGATTCGGAGATTCCGAAAAGGAACTGGCAGGTGCAGTGCTGTTCCTGCTCAATAACGAAGCAGCCAGCTTTATTACCGGTGTCTGCATTCCGATTGACGGCGGTTTTTCGGCCTATTCCGGGGTATAAGATAGTCGTTTTTATCAGATAACAGAACAACACCTCCTGAATCAGAATGGAATCTGTATCAGGAGGTGTTTATTTATATCTGGAGACAAACAACAATTCTGTTGTTTGTCTTGACAAATCATTAAATGTGTGGTAGATTATAGTAAATAAAAAAACAGTTTGCTTGTCCGCGTATATTGCCTGAAGGAGGGGTATGATGTTTAGAGGTTATAAAAAATCTGTTTTGATTTGTACCTGTATTCTCATGTTTACAGCAGGCTTTTCCGGCTGTTCCAAGTCTTCAGAATCATTTGATGTATCTGACTTTATTGAAAACGGTTTGCATCAGTCGGCTGAAACCGTTTTTGAACGCTACGGCTGGAAACTTGACGCAGCGTCACAGGAAGATAACGGCAGTGGTCAGGTGACTTATACTGCCGCCGAAACCATTCAGGTAGGAGATTATCAGGCCTCTCCCGAGCTCACTTTTCAGGATGGAGAATGCACCGCCT
>DVLW01000259.1 GCA_018715285.1 Candidatus Faecivivens stercoripullorum
ACCGGTACCCAGCGGGTGGAAGACCTGATTGCAAGCCGTATTCCGTCAGCAAGACTTTTGAGGATGGATACCGACACGACCTATTCCCGGTATGCTTATGAGGAAAAATTTTCTCAGTTTGAGGCTGGGGAATATGATATCATGATTGGCACCCAGATGGTGGCAAAGGGACTGAATTTCCCGAATGTCACGCTGGTCGGCGTAATTGGAGCGGACCAGTACCTGTATTCCGGTGACTTCAGAAGCGGTGAAAAGACCTTTTCGCTGATTACCCAGGTTGTCGGGCGCAGCGGACGCTATGAAAAACATGGGTGTGCCTATATTCAGACCATTTCCCCTGAACATCCGGTCATTCAGGATGCAGCCCGGCAGGACTATGAAGCGTTTTATGCCGATGAGATTATCATGCGCAAGACCGCTTTGCAGCCGCCTTTTTGTGATCTTGCGGTGGTTGGACTGTCCAGCAGTGATGAGTCCGCCGTCCGTCAGACAGCGAACCGGCTGCATGGGATGCTGGCACGGGCATTGACTGATGCGGTTCCTCAGCTGCCGTGTGTGCTGCTTGGGGTATCAGAAGCAGGCGTTTACCGGCTGAATGGACGGTTCCGGCTGCGGATTATCCTTAAATGTAAAAACAACCGCCGGTTTCGCAGTCTGCTGCGTTCTGTGATTGCACAGGCTGCCGGCGACCGGCTTTTTTCCAAAACCAGTATCTATGTGGATATGAATGGGGATATTGGCTAAGATAGTAAAGGATGAAGCAAAATGGCTATTCGTAATATGGTATATGAAGGAGATCCGATGCTCCGCAAGACCTCCCGCGAGGTTACCGTTTTTGATGATAAGCTGGGTACCCTGCTGGACGATATGGCAGAAACAATGGCTCAGCATATGGGTGTTGGCCTTGCCGGTGTTCAGGTTGGGATTCTGCGCCGGGTCGTGGTGATCGATATCGGCGAGGGAAGAATTGAACTGATTAATCCGTCGATTATCCGTTCTTCCGGCTCTCAGGAGGGAAGTGAAGGCTGCCTGTCTTTCCCGGGACAGTATGGGATTGTTGAGCGCCCGGATTCGGTGACGGTTCATGCACAGGACCGGCATGGCAACTGGTTTGACATTACCGGAACCGGTCTGCTGGCACGTGCTTTCTGCCATGAGATTGACCATCTGGACGGAATTGTCTTCAAAGATCACGCGTCGAGAATGCTCGACCCGGATGAACAGCCGCCCAAAAATAAACGCAGAGTCAGAGCACATGTTAAGGTGAAAAAATAAAAGGGGCGTTTAAGATGAATATCGTTTTTATGGGTACGCCCGATTTTGCGGTTCCCTGTCTGCAAAAACTGCTGGATGCAGGATATCCGGTGACCGGCGTTTTTACCCAGCCGGATAAGCCCAAGGGCAGAGGATATAAGCTGGTGCCGCCGCCTGTCAAGGAACTGGCTATGGCACATGATATCCCGGTTTTTCAGCCGAACAGTTTGCGAAATGATGAATCTTTTGAAATGATTAAAAGCTGTGCACCCGATTTGATTGTCGTGGTTGCTTACGGTAAGATTCTGCCCAAGCGGGTGCTGGAACTGCCGAAATACGGCTGCATCAATGTCCATGCGTCGCTGCTGCCGCGGTATCGCGGTGCAGGACCGATTCAGTGGGCAATCCTGAATGGTGAGTCGGAAACTGGCATCACCACTATGTATATGGGTGAAGGTCTGGATACCGGTGATATGTTGGAACAGGTCAAAACACCGATTGGGGAAAATGAGACGGCGGATGAACTGTATACCCGTCTGTCCAAAATGGGCGCAGAAACTCTGCTGGTAACATTGCAAAAACTGGAAGCGGACGCACTGCTGCGTACACCGCAGGATGACAGCCTGTCCTGTTACGCACCAATTCTGGATAAGAGCCTTTGCCCGATTGACTTTAACAAAACGGCATGGGAAATTCACAATCAGATTCGCGGATTGTCTTCCTGGCCGGCCGCAACTACGACTTATAAGGGAAAACGGCTGAAAGTATATGAAAGCCGCCTTGTTTCCCGCAATGGCCAGCCGGGTGAAATTCTGGATACTAAACGGTTTATTGTCGCCTGCAAAGAAGGCGCGGTTGAACTGGTTTCGGTACAGTATGAAGGTGGACGCCGGATGGATGGCGACGCATTTTTGCGCGGCAGACCTCCGGTGCCGGGAGAAAAACTGGGTGAATAATTACTGAAATAAAGGAGGAGATTGTGATGCCGGCTCGTAAAATTTCTGCCCGTGAAGCGGTATATAAAGGACTTTTGCGGATGCAGCAGGGGGCCTATTCCAACCTCCTTCTGGACAGCCTGCTGTCAGAACTGGACGACGGCAGAGAGCGGCAGTTTGCCGCCCAGCTGTTTTACGGAGTCCTCGAACGGGATGTGACCATTCGATGGATAATCCGCAGCCTGACCGGGAAACCGGAGAAAAAGTTGGACAATGAAGTAATTGCCGCTTTGTCGATTGCCCTTTACCAGATCAAATGGATGGATGGGGTACCCGATTCGGCGGCGGTTAATGAGAGTGTAAACCTCATCCGTCGTTCCAGAAAGAAGAGTGCAGCCGGATTTGTCAACGGTGTTCTGCGCAGTTTCCTCAGACAGGGCGCAACACTTCCGCTTCCGGAAAATCCACTGGAACGTGCTGAGGTTGAATACGCGATGCCGCGCTGGATACTTGAGATCTGGCAGCGGGATTATGGTTTTGACACCGCGGTGAAACTGGCGCAGGATTGTCTGGGAAGACCGCCGATTCAGCTGCGTGTCAATACGCTGACGGCTGACCGTGAACAGGTTATGGCTGAACTGACGGCGGAAGGAATTAAGGTCAGTCCGCATCCAATGCTTGCCGATTGCCTGACGGTATCTGAAACCGGTTCACTTGGACGGTTGTCTGCAATCCGGGAAGGCCGCTGTTATGTACAGGATGCTGCTTCCCAGCTGTGTGCGATGGCGGTTGACCCCAGGTCGGGAGAAACAGTACTTGATTTGTGCGCCGCGCCCGGTTCCAAGAGTTTTACAATGGCGCAGTTGATGAAGGATGAAGGACGGCTGATGTCTTTCGATCTCCATCCGCATCGGGCAAAACTGATTGAAGATGGCGCAAAGAGACTCGGGATTCATTGTATTCAGGCCGGGACAGGGGATGCTGCAAAGTTTGATTCCAGGGTACCGGTTGCCGACAGAGTGTTGTGCGATGTTCCATGTGCCGGGTTGGGCGTTATCCGGAGAAAGCCGGAAATTCGCCGCAAAAGCCCGGAGGAGATTGCCGGACTGCCTGCAATCCAGCTGGAAATATTACATAACGCGGCAAATTATCTGCGGCCGGGCGGAATATTGGTCTATTCCACCTGTTCGCTCAATAAAGACGAAAATGACAGGGTGACTGCCGCATTTCTGGCAGCCCATCCTGATTTTGCCCCATCAGCGCTGCCGGAAGTTTTTGATAAGCTGACGGCCGAAAAAGACGGGAACACCGTTACGTTGATGCCGCATATGGGCGGGTATGACGGGTTTTATATTGCAAGATTTATCAAGAAAAGGGCGTGAGGATCATCGATACCTTTGATATCAAGTCGCTGACAATTCAGGAGCTGGAAGCGTTTATGCAGCAGCTCGGACAGCCGAAATTCCGTGCAAAACAGATTTTCCAGTGGCTGCATCAGAAAAGGGTATTGTCTTTTGATGAGATGAAAAATATTCCTGCCTCGCTTCGGGAACAGCTGGCAGAGCAGTGCCGGATCACCTCTTTTACCATTGAGCGCAAGCTGGTTTCAGCGGTGGATGGGACGATTAAGTACCTCTACCGGCTGGCAGACGGCGAGTATGTGGAAAGTGTTCTGATGCGGTATGAGCATGGTATCAGCGTCTGTGTTTCCACTCAGGTGGGATGCAAGATGGGATGCAGTTTCTGTGCTTCCACCAAGGCAGGATTTGTCCGGCATCTGACCCCTTCGGAAATCCTCGAGCAGGTGTACGCACCGGCACGGGATACCGGAGAAAGGGTGGACAGTCTGGTGTTGATGGGCATTGGGGAACCACTGGATAATTATGATAATGTTCTGCGTTTTCTGGAGCTGGTCAGCTCTCCTGATGGGCTGTGCATGAGCCATCGGCATATTTCGCTTTCGACCTGCGGGCTGGTAGACCGTATTTATCAGCTGGCTGATCTGAATTTACAGATTACCCTGTCGGTATCTCTTCATGCATCCAATAATCAGGTGCGGGATGAGATTATGCCGGTCAACCATCGTTACCCGATTGAACAGCTGATGAAGGCGTGTCAGTACTATACCGATAAGACACACCGCCGTATTTCCTATGAATATTCGCTGATTCGCGGAGTCAATGACAATGCACAGCAGGCGGAAGAACTTGCCGGTTTACTCAAAGGAATGCTCTGTCATGTCAATCTGATTCCGGTCAACTATGTGGAAGAGGCCGGATACCATCAGAGTGGACGGCAGCAGATCTATGCTTTCCAGAAGCTGCTGCAGTCCCGTGGGATTAACGCGACGATCCGCAGAACCCTGGGCGCTGATATCAACGCTGCCTGCGGACAGCTGCGGCGGACGGCAATCAATGGGTAACAGGATGACAGATCACAGGAAGGAGCGCTGCCGATGAAGATTGCCGGAAAAACGGATGTCGGTATGATCCGGAAAACCAATCAGGATACCTTTCGTATCGCTGTTTTGTGTGACGGAATAGGCTTTGCGCTGGTCTGCGACGGCATGGGCGGCGTCAAGGGCGGCGATCAGGCCAGTGCCATTGCGAAACGGATGATTACCGCTGTTGTCCGCGACAATATCCGGGCAGGCATGATGGATGATGAACTGCATGACCTTTTGCTGCGGGCGATATTTGAAGCCAACCGCCAGATTTATGAACAGGCGCAGAGCCAGCCGGAGTTTGCCGGGATGGGGACTACCGCGCTTGCGGCGATTATCACTCCGGATTGTGCTTATATCGGGCATGTCGGAGATTCAAGACTGTACCAGCTGCATGGCGGACAGTTTTATCAGGTTACGCGGGACCACTCCCGTGTGCAGGAGATGATTGACCTCGGGCAGATTACGCCGGAAGAGGCGCGGCTGCGTCCTGACCGGAACATTATAACACGTGCGGTCGGGATTGCGCCGGATGTGGATGTCGATCTGCTGGATTTGCAGCTGTCGCCGGGCGACCGGCTGCTGATGTGCAGTGACGGGTTATCCGGGCTGTGCAGTGACAGGGAAATGGGAGAGGTGCTTTCATCCCATCCGATTGAAGAAGTGACAGAACAGCTGATCGCTGCCGCCAACCGTAAGGGCGGCTATGATAATATTACCGTCGTCGTAATTGAAAACTGATGACGGGTTTCACCACCAAAAAGGAATGGTTTGCATATGGAATATATTGGTAAGACGTTGGGCGAAAGATATCAGTTGCAAAAACTGATCGGCAGCGGCGGAATGGCCAATGTTTTTGAAGCGGTCGACCTTCAGGAAGAAGGACGGATTGTCGCTGTCAAGCTGCTGAAACAGGAATTTTTGACAAATGAGGAATTTGTCCGCCGTTTCAGAAATGAATCCCGAGTGATTGCGGTGCTGGATCACCCCAATATTGTAAAAATCTATGATGTGAATTTTACCGGTGAAGATCAGTACATCGTCATGGAGTATATCGACGGTGTTACCCTTAATCAGTATATTCATCATCAGGGACGTTTGCGCTGGAAAGATTCGGTGCATTTTCTGGAACAGATTCTGCGTGCGCTTCAGCACGCGCATGACCATGGCGTGGTGCACCGGGATATCAAGTCCCAGAATATCATGCTCCAGCGTGACGGCTCCATCAAGGTGATGGATTTCGGTATCGCACGGTTTGCACGGGAAGATATCCGCAGCGGTCAGAATAAGGCGATTGGTTCGGTGCATTATATCAGCCCGGAACAGGCCTGCGGCGAAGAATCGGATGCAAAGAGCGATATTTATTCGCTGGGTGTTCTGCTGTATGAGATGCTTTCGGGAAGCGTACCGTTTGACGGTGCAAGCCCTGAAGAAGTCGCGATGAAGCATATCCATGAAAAACCGGTACCGCTTCGTCAGCTTAATCCGGAGGTTCCGATCGGTCTGTGCGAGATCTGTGATAAGGCGATGCAGAAGGATAAGAACCTGCGTTACCGTTCTGCCAAAGAAATGCTGGCAGCGGTGGACGCTTTCAAGGCAAATCCTGCTATCCGGTTCCATTATCAGTACACCCGGGCGGTCGAGCCTTCCGCATTGGAACGCCGTCCATCAGGGGAGCGGCGGCCTGCACCGGATAACCGGCAGATTCGCCAGCAGAACGACCCGGATGAAGAAGAAATTATCGTCATCAAGAAAAGTCCCAGTATCCTGATTCTGACCGGTATTGCAGCGGCTTGCTGTCTGACGGTAATTCTGGTTATGCTCGGATTCTTCTACTGGGGACGGGACGAAAAAGTCGCGGAAATTGTTATGCCCAACCTTGTCGGCATGTCGTACGATGAGGTCAAAAACAGTGAAGAGTACGGTCAGTTTGACTTCGTTATCGAGGAACGTGCCATGACCGACCAGTATGGTGCTGGTATCATCTATTACCAGAATGTACAGGCAGGTACTACCGTCA
>DVLW01000032.1 GCA_018715285.1 Candidatus Faecivivens stercoripullorum
GGGCGATGAATGCATACCGCAACCAGATACACATTCTGAGTATCAGGATATCAGATGTTCACCTTTTTGTCAATAATCGTTCAACTTTTTCTTAATTTGAAAAAATTTCAGTCATTTTTACAATTTTTATCTACAAAAATTGGCACTGCCCATAGATGGACAGTGCCAAAATACGATGTTTATTTTTCTGCGTGGTTCGGTTATTCACCAAAATACAGGTTGATATCCACGGTGCCCGCAATCCCGTCAACCGGCCCGGTGTCCGGGCGGACTTGTTCGCGATGGTCGGCGGCGTTCCGACCGCCTCGGACGTAAAAATAACAACCTGAGCAAACGCGGCATACAGCCTGTGCTCTCTGCTTGCCAGCGTTTCACTCTTCCCTATTGCTCATTGGTTATTCACCAAAATACAGATTGATATCTACGGTGCCCGCAATCCCGTCAACCGTTCCGTTGTTGGTGTACTGCCACATGTTGAACTGGTACGGGAAGAACGGCTCATCATAATACTGTGCCAGCCAGATACCATATTCTCCTGCCAGCGATGCAAAATCTACCTTGGACATATAATACGCCGTATTGCCGTAAATCATCGGCGTATACCCGGCGGCACGAATGGTGTCGCAGAACGCCTTGGAAATCTGCGCACGCTCGGCAGAGGTCAGATTGTTCGCACGCGCGTCATCCTGCAAAATCTCCATATCAAATACAACAGGCATCTCGACGGTGTACCCTTCCAGCAGGCTCAGAACATATTCCGCTTCCTCGACAGCTTCTTCCTCGGTAATCGCCTGCGAGAAGAAATAGACGCCAACGTCCAGCCCGTTATCCAGTGCACGCTGCATGTTTCCCTGATAACAGCTGTCGGTCACAAGATCGCCGTTGCCGTAACCACGGTATCCGCAGCGAATCATTGCAAACTGTATCCCGTCAGCTGCTACCGCTTCCCAGTCAATCTCACCCTGATGGTAGGAAACATCCACGCCCAAAGTCGCGTGACGCTCGCCATCCGGCGTATAAGACGGACGGCCGTCTTCTCCCCAGCTGAGGTACTGCCAGTCATAGCTGTTCATCGGCAGGCTCTCGTCAATCGGCGCGTAATGTACGGATGTATCCTTATAAACAATCCGGTCGTCGAAAAACTCCTGAATAAACTGCGCGGACATGTTATACTCAGCAACCAGGTTGGTAAATGTGTCAACCGATATGCTGTTCTTTTGCAGCTCGTCCATCTCGCTGCGCAAGGTTTCCGCTTCTTCCTGCGACTGCTGTGCGGTCTTCTCCGCCTCCTGCACCGTCAGACGGGTCTGGATATAGCTCAGGCCATATCCGCCAAGCGTAACCACGTTGGTGATCGCAAGCAGCGATGCCAGTACCGGTGCCAGCCGGAATTTCGGACGCTGACGGCTGCGCTCTACACGGGCAAGACGTTTTTCCCGTTTACGCTGGGCACGTTTCATCCGGCGTTCCTGAGCCGGAGTCAGTGATGCTTTGGGTGCAGGCGCTTTCTTTCCATTACTGCCGGAAGCCTGCGATGTACCATCCTGCGATACCGTCCGGGACGCTCTTCCGGCAGATGAAGCACTCCGGGTATTCGCAACCGGACGGGTGCCGGCAGTGCTAGATGCTGTCTGGCTGGTGCGGCGTGCGGACGGAGAAGCAGCCGGAATAATAACCGTCTGTTCGGTGGTGATATCCTCGGTCTGTGCAGCGGTTTCATCGCTGTCGGCCGGTGAGCTGTCCGATGCGGACGCTCCGGCAGTGGAAATAACCCTCGTCGTTTCCTGCGAAGTTTGCTCCGGTTCATCCGATGCGGACGGGTCAAGATCGTCCGGCTCGTCGTCTCTGCGCGCCATCCGGTCCAGTTCGGCAATCAGGCTGTCGGCAGATTCCGCCTCTTTCTGCGCCTGAGAACGTATGCTGTCAATATCAATCTCAAACTCCCACTCGCCGGTGGAAGTGTTTTTCTTATCCTGTTCCAAAATCTTACCCCCATTATTTCCGAAGCAGAAATCTGCTTCCTGATCTGGTTGGTTACGACCTTTTTGATTTGCTTTCCTGTTTATTATACTTTATTCGCGCTATTTTGGCAAGTAGCAGAGCGAACCATAAATGAGAAAAATATGAATTTTTGAAAAAAACTTCTTGACAAATCTTTTTTCCTGTGCTAGAATATAGAAGCTGTCCGGTGAGACACCTCAGGACAGCACCTCAAAACTTAATATGCGCCACTAGCTCAGCTGGATAGAGTGTTTGACTACGAATCAAAAGGTCACAGGTTCGAGTCCTGTGTGGCGCGCCAAATAAGCACAGTGTAAATTTTACACTGTGCTTTTTGTTTTGTATTCTTTTCAGACAAATAAAAAGCCGGGTCCCATACCGGCCCAATGGCCGGAAGGATTCAGCTTTCTTCCCCATCCAGTGTCCGGATGATATAACTTTCCACTTCCTCCGGCTGGATGTGCAAAACATACGAAAACTCGTCGCTCAGTATCTGCTGCCCTTCACGCAGTGCCCGCTCATCACACTGGTGCAGCTTGCGTCCGCGCTCTTTGAGCTGCTGGCGGTGCAGGAAGATAGCGTGTATCATCAGGATGATCTCCCGCTGGTCTCCCTGCTGTAAAATCCGCTGGAACTCCCGTTTCCGGCTGCTCTCTTCCTCAATCCATCCGCACTCCAGAAGCGGCATCCCGTCAATCAGCCGGTGCACCTGCTCCTCGGTCAGCGGCTGACGCATTCGCGACAGCAGCGCCTGGTTGTCCACAGGCAGGTATACAACTGATTTCGCCTTATGCTCTGGAATCAGTACATAATAATCCCGCGTCTCGTCTCCAAATTCCCGGCTGGTAATCGAATCAATCCGGCAGATTCCGCTGCCACTGTAAAAAACTGTTTCGCCAATTTGAAACATAGGGTACCTCCATTCACGAATATAACGTATTACAATATAATAATAACACCATTTCGCGAATTTTGCAAAGGTGATTTTATACAAACCTTTCAAACATTCCAAAATTTTTCACAGTAAATTTTACCCATCCTATAAATTCCCGCGAAATTATATGACTTAATTCAAAACAAACTCGCCCTTTTTCACCGCCGCTTTTTCTGAAACTGCCCGGCGGCTCCCCGTACAGCCGTCTGAACTGCCGTGAAAAGTGGTCGGTGCTCTCATACCCTGACATCTCGGCAACTTCATCAATCCGCAGACCGGTATGGAGCAGCAGCTCCCGCGCCCGTTTCATCTTCAGCTCGGTCAGCAGTTCAACCAGCGTCTTTCCGGTCTGGCGTCGAATCAGACGGCTCATATACGCGCTGCTGTAATGAAAATGCTCCGCCAGACTGGCCAGCGTCAGCGTCCGGTAATTTTCCTCAATATACCGCAGTATCCGCATCATTCCGGCATTCCCGCCCCGGTCATCCAGACAAAGCATCCGTTCACTGTACCGGCGCATCAGGTCGGATAACAGCAGTGTCATCAGGCTGACCGCGCATCCGTCGGCGTATCCGTCCGGCTGGAATACCTCCTGAAAAATCCCCTGTATCAGCCGCAGAAGCGTCGGGTCAAAATCACCGTCCGGCTGCTCATTCGTTGAAAACATCAGACAACCCGGCCCGCTTTCCGTCCCGGACAAAAACAGTCCCGCAGCTTCCGGCGACAGGTGGTCAAAAAAGGACGACGCAAATGCACTCTGCCGGACAACCAGCGATACTGCAATATCGTCCGGCCCGACCTCAAAATCATGCCGTGCTCCCGGAAACAGGATACAGACATCCCCTGTCCGGCATTCCTTCGTCTGCTTCTCAAAGCTGAGCAGGCCTCTGCCGCGAAGGACAATGTCGATTTCAAAGAAATCGTGCATATGCAGCCGCCGTACAACGCCTGGTATGTACACCAGTCCAAATACCGTCTGTCGGGTGAGAATCAGGTCTTCCGCCGCGATGACGTCTCCCGGCGGCCGCCAGTCGGAAAATGGGTTGACAACCGGCAGTTCCCACAACAGGTCAAAAAATGCCGACGGTTCCAGCTGTTCCCATCGTCTGTCCACATGCAGCGCTGCCGGATGCGGCTGGTACTCCCCACGTTCGTAAAGCAGCTGCAAAAGCTGCTGAAAACTCTTTTTCTCGCCGGATTCGGCATATTCCATCGCCAGTCGGCGCACCTGCCGGCTGGTTACGCTGAAAATCTTCCGCATTTATTTTCCCTCCCTTGTTTCAGGATACCAGACAATCGGGTGTTTGACAAGCCCTGTTTTTCCGATTGGTGCAGGACAAAAAAAGCCGGATAACTGGTCGCGTTACAACATAGCAGGCTATAATATCGGTATGGTATACTGTTTTCAGATGAAAACGTTTCAATGAAAAAGGAGTTATCATGATGATCGATGTCGTACAGTTTATCAAAGAAGCCGGTATGTTCTTTCTCGCAACCTCTGAAAATGGCCAGCCCAAACAGCGTCCTTTCGGCGGTGTGATGCTGCTTAATGACCGCATCTATTTCGATACCAATACCGAAAAGTCAGTCTATAAGCAGATGACTGCAAATCCTCAGGTGTCGCTGTGCGCCTTCTCCAAAGGCTGCTGGATGCGGATTGAGGGACGTGCTGTCCCTGACCACAGCCCCGAAACCCTCGACGCTATTACCGAGCGCAACCCGATGCTGAAAAAACTGCGGGAAAAGGAAGGCGATATCTTCACTTCCCTTTATCTGGAAGATGCGACTGTGGAATTTCACAGCGGCGAAAAATGCGAAAGCTGGAAACTGTAACCAGTCATCTTTTGGGAGGTTCGCATGAATATTACATTTAATGGAAAAACTGCCGTCGTAACCGGTGCTACCGGCGGTATCGGCAGTACGATTGCCAAGACGCTGCTCGAATCGGGTGCACAGGTCGCCTTGATTGATATCAGCCCTGATAGACTGGCGGAAACACAGGAGCAGCTGTCTGTATACGGAAACGTAAAAGGTTACCCGCTGAATGTCGCGGATACCGGTGCAATTGCCGGATGTATCGAACAGATTCGGCAGGAAATGGGTGAAATCGATGTGCTGATTCAGGCTGCCGGGCTGCTCAGAAGTGCTGACGGGTTGGAACTGAAACAGGATGAATGGGACATGGTCATGGATGTCAATGCCCGCGGCTTATTCTTTGTCATGCAGCAGGTTGTCCTCCAGTCGATGAAAAACCATGGCGGCAGTATCGTCAACTTTTCGTCGATGGCTGGTATCCGCGGTATGAACCCTGCAATGGCTGCCGCTCATTACTCCGCTTCCAAGGGTGCAGTTGCCGCTCTGACCATGCAGGCTGCGGTGGAATGGGCTCAGTTCGGAGTTAGGGTCAATGCGCTGGCTCCCGGCGGTGTGCTGACACCCGCAATCGAAAAACTGCCGCCTCCTCCTGCTTCCGCTATGGACGCAATTCCGCTGCGTCAGCTCTCCAAGCCGCAGGATGTCGCAAACTTAGCGGTATTCCTTGCAAGCGACTGGGCAAGAATGATTACCGGTCAGGTGATGGTTATCGACGGCGGAAGTTCGGTCGTGGGATATTGAGCCGATAAATTGTGGTTTAGCTGAGGTGATGATGGATGGCTAAATGTAAAATTACTGTTCTGAAAACAACGGTCTTTCAGGATCTGGCAGATCAGTTCGTGACCGACCCGGATTATGGCCCTTGCCCTGTCCATCAGGTTGGACAGACTTTCGTGACCGGCGGTATCTTCGGGAATGAAATGCCGGAAGGATTCTGCGCCCAGGCGTGGCAGTCGCTGGTTATGCCGGTGAATGTGCTGATCGGCGGCGGTAAGGTGTTGGGTTTTGACGAAAAGCATATCGCGTGTTGTGCGGATGGGTTGAGACCGGTCGTTTTTTTGCTGGAACGGGTGGATGACTGAACGGTCAGAAGGGAGCATTTTCCGGCTGATTTTGAATCCGTTTAATTTCTTGAAAAGTCGCCTGGCTGCACGCCTGGCGGCTTTTTTTCGACGGCAAAATGCCTGTACAGTTAAACGTAAACGGTGCTGTAAATAGGTCAAAACAAGGGTAAAAACGAATGTTTGTCAATATCGTCGAACAAAAACTTATCCTTACTCTTTTGGCTATATTGCTGATTTTTACAAGATATGGTGTTATCGTCCTTGACTTCTATCCAGATATGGTGTATATTTAGTCTTGCTTACATAAGATACTACCAGTTTATGGCGAATATGAATATTGTACCAATCTGCTGTGGAAGATGACAGATTTTGTCTTGTGCTTGCGCTGCTTTTGTGAGGCACAGACAAATTTCTCCCTTTTGCGGCAGTATAGATATGCTGGCGTATGGATGGAAAAGGAGAGTTATCATGAAAATAATTAAACGAAGCGGGGCAGAAGCTGTTTTTGACCGTAACAAGATCGTGGCCGCTGTGGCCGGCGCTAACCGCGCGACCAAAGAAGATGCTCGTCTGTCGGATGAACAGATTTCCGTCATCGCTCTGAACGTCGAGGCTCTGTGTGAGCAGCTCGAGCGCTCAGTCGGCGTTGAGGAAATTCAGGATATGGTCGAGGACCAGATCATGGAACAGAAGGCTTTCAGCGTCGCAAGAAATTATATCACCTACCGCTACGTCCAGAGCCTCAAACGCCAGAGCAATACCACCGATGAACGCATCCTCTCGCTGATTGAATGCAATAATGAGGAAGTTAAACAGGAAAATTCCAATAAAAACCCGACCGTTAACTCGGTTCAGCGCGACTATATGGCAGGCGAAGTCTCCAAGGACCTGACCGAACGCCTGCTGCTGCCGGCTGATATCGTCAAGGCTCATAAGGAAGGTATTATCCATTTCCACGACTCTGACTACTTCGCACAGCATATGCACAACTGCGATCTGGTCAACCTGGAAGATATGCTCCAGAACGGTACGGTTATCTCGGGTACCATGATTGAAAAGCCGCATTCCTTCTCGACCGCCTGCAATATCGCTACCCAGATTATCGCGCAGGTCGCTTCCAGCCAGTACGGCGGTCAGTCGATCAGTCTGACCCATCTGGCTCCGTTCGTCGACGTCAGCCGTAAAAAACTTGCTGCTGAGGTTGAACAGGAAATGAAGGGGCTGGGTATCCCTGAGGAACGCAAAAAACAGATCATCGAAAGCCGTCTGCGCACCGAAATCTCCCGTGGTGTCCAGACCATCCAGTACCAGGTCGTCACTTTGATGACCACCAACGGACAGGCACCGTTTATCACCGTTTTCATGTACCTGGGTGAAGCAAAAAACGAACAGGAGAAAAAAGACCTCGCAATTATCATCGAGGAAACCATCCGCCAGCGGTATCAGGGCGTTAAGAATGAGGACGGCGTCTGGATTACTCCTGCATTCCCCAAGCTGATTTACGTACTGGAAGAAGAAAATATCCATCCCGATTCCCCGTATTACTACCTGACCGAGCTGGCTGCCAAGTGCACCGCTAAACGAATGGTTCCCGACTATATCTCCGAAAAGAAGATGCTGGAACTGAAAGTCGATAAAAACGGCAACGGCAACTGCTACCCCTGCATGGGCTGCCGCAGCTTCCTGACCCCTTATGTCGATGAAAACGGCAAGCCGAAATACTACGGACGGTTCAATCAGGGCGTTGTCACCATCAATCTGGTTGACGTTGCGCTCTCTTCGGGCGGCGATGTCGATAAATTCTGGGAAATCTTCGAGGAACGGCTGGAACTCTGCCACCGTGCGCTCCGGGTTCGTCATGAACGGCTGCTGGGTACTAAATCGGACGCTGCTCCGATTCTCTGGCAGTTCGGTGCTCTCTCCCGTCTCAAACCGGGCGAAACCATCGATAAGCTGCTGTACGGCGGTTATTCGACCATCTCTCTTGGCTACGCTGGACTGTATGAATGTGTCAAGTACATGACCGGCCGCAGCCATACCGACCCTGTTGCGAAACCTTTTGCTCTCTCGGTTATGCAGAAGATGAACGACAAGTGCAAGGAATGGAAGACCGCTGAAAATATCGACTATTCGCTGTACGGTACTCCCCTTGAGTCGACGACTTATAAGTTCGCACGTTGCCTCCAGCAGCGTTTCGGCATTATCCCCGGTATCACCGACCGCGGCTATATCACCAACAGCTACCATGTCCACGTTACCGAAAAGATCGACGCTTTCACCAAGCTCAAATTTGAGAGCGAATTCCAGCAGCTTTCTCCCGGCGGCGCAATCAGCTATGTCGAGGTTCCGAATGTTCAGGATAACCTCGAGGCTGTCATGAGCGTTTTGCAGTTTATCTACGACAACATCATGTACGCTGAACTGAACACCAAGTCGGATTATTGCAGCTGCTGCGGATACGACGGTGAGATTCAGGTCGTCGAAGATGACGGCAAGCTCGTCTGGGAATGCCCCAAGTGCGGCAACCGTGACCAGAGAATGCTCCACGTCGCAAGACGTACCTGCGGCTATATCGGTACCCAGTTCTGGAATCAGGGCCGTACCCAGGAAATCAGAGACAGGGTGCTGCACCTTTAATTGCAGCGTCTGAAATTGCGTTTTATTGAGGTGCGCTGCCTGTAAAGCAAACTTACTTTACAGGCAAAATTGCCTGATAACAGTTTTTATTTCCTCCATAAACAGCAGAAAACCAGCCTTCATTAGATAACGAAGGCTGGTTTTTTGCGCGGAATGCTTCCGCTGCCTGTTTGCCATGTTTCAATCTTTATAAATTTTGACAGTTTCCCTGGAAACTGTCCGGTTCCGTAGGAACCATGCTCAGCACTCCTCGGCTTCGATCACGCTCAAACCAAAAAGAGGTCACATCTTGCGTGACGAATAAACCGGTGCGTCTTCCCACCAGACGATCTCCCCTGCTGCTTCAGTTTTGCGAAGGTCGATCAGACGCTGGTTGCTGCTTCCGCGGAAACGGAGAGATATATCGTGCTGCGCCTGTATAAACGGGCCGTCGACCAGCACGTCAATCATCGAAAGCAGCTGCTCGGTGACGCCCGGCTGATAGCAGCGGGTTCCCGGTGTGGTCAGCTGTTCATAGGTGTATCCGCTGTAACACCAGATACTCTTTTCTGGGAAACGCTCCCGGAATGCCGTCAGCAGCGGTAGTATCCCCTGCTGGTTGGCCGGTTCCATCGGCTCGCCGCCAAGCAGAGTCAGGCCGGCAATATACGAAGGCGAACATTCGTTTAAGATCAGCTGTATCGTTTCTTCGGTGAACGGCTCGCCATAATCAAAGTCCCACGCTTCCTGATTGAAGCAGTTCTTACAATGATGGGTGCAGCCGGATACAAAAAGGCTGGTGCGAACACCCGGGCCATTGGCGATATCACAGGTTTTGATGGTTGCGTAATTCATATGGATTCTCTCCCTTCTGAAGGATTGATTCTATTATACCAGCCTTAAAGGATAAGAACAAGGGGATTTTGTTACCGGATGACCAATCTCAAGATAAAAATAATGTAAATACAGGACACAAATTTGTGACGAATTTGCGAGAAATACTTGACTTCTTTGATTTTATGTGATAAAGTATTTATGCTTTTTGAAGTAAAAGCATAAAAGTAATAAAGTACATAAATGAAAAGAGGTCTTTCTGATGAAACTTGCCGCGCTGATCGTTTACTTCGCCGTTATGATCGGAATCGGCCTGTACTGCCGCAAACATGCAACCAATGTCAATGGGTTTGTGCTCGGCGGACGGTCGGTCGGTCCCTGGCTGACTGCCTTTGCGTATGGTACATCTTATTTTTCCGCCGTTATTTTTGTCGGCTATGCTGGGCAGTTCGGGTGGAAGTTCGGCATTGCGTCGACATGGATTGGCATCGGCAATGCGCTGATCGGTTCGCTGCTGCCGTGGGTCATCCTCGGACGCAGAACCAGAATTATGACACAGCACCTTGATTCGGCAACCATGCCGGAATTTTTCGGGCGGCGGTTCGATTCAAGAGGTCTGAAAATCGGCGCGTCGGTGATTGTCTTTATCTTCCTGATTCCGTACACCGCTTCGCTGTACAATGGATTGTCGCGGCTGTTCGGGATGGCGTTTGATATCGATTACTCCTACTGCATTATCCTGATGGCGGTGCTGACGGCAATCTACGTCATCGCAGGCGGCTATATGGCGACTGCAATCAACGACTTTATTCAGGGGTTGATTATGCTGGGCGGTATCGTCGCGGTAATCGCGGCCGTTCTGAGCAGCAAGGGCGGCTTTATGGAAGCTCTCGCCGGGCTGGCTGAGGTTAAGGACGAGACAGTTTCGACGGTGCCGGGTGTGTTCGGCTCCTTCTTCGGGCCTGACCCGCTGGGGCTGTTGTTTGTCGTGCTGCTGACCTCGCTGGGTACTTGGGGTTTGCCGCAGATGGTCCAGAAATTCTATGCAATCAAGGACGAAAATTCGATTAAAAAGGGTGCTATTATCTCGACGTTGTTTGCGCTGGTTGTATCGGGTGGATGCTATTTCCTCGGCGGTTTTGGCCGGCTGTTCTCCGATCAGATCGATATCGCAAACGGTGGTTACGACTCGATTATCCCGACGATGCTGTCCGGGCTTTCGGATGGATTGATTGCGCTGGCGGTCATTCTGGTGCTGTCCGCGTCGATGTCTACCCTTTCGTCGCTGGTCATGGCGTCCAGCTCGACGCTGACAATCGACTTCCTCAAAGACAACATCGTCAAAAAAATGAGTGAAAAACAACAGCTGATTACCATCCGCGTCCTGATCGTCGTATTTATCGCGATCAGTGCTGTCCTCGCACTGATTCAGTACAAGAGCTCGGTTACCTTCATCGCTCAGCTGATGGGTATTTCGTGGGGTGCGCTTGCTGGCTCATTCCTCGCGCCGTTCCTGTACAGCCTCTACTGGAAAAAGACTACCAAGGCCGCTTGCTGGGTTAGCTTCCTGTTTGGGTCGCTGCTGATGGTTGGCAATATGCTGTTCGGTCAGTACTTCCCCGCTGTTATCCAGTCACCGATTAACTGCGGCGCTGCGGCTATGATCGCAGGTCTGGTGCTGGTACCGGTCGTCAGTCTGCTGACACCTAAGCCCGATAAGGCTATGGTCGATGATGCATTCTCCTGCTATGATACGACTGTTGAAGTCCCGCAGAAAACTTCGCTTGGTGATTAACATTACAAAAGCTCTGTTGTCCGTTTGGGCAGCAGAGCTTGTTTATTATATGGAAAATCCTTCCGGCGGGTCACAGCAAAATACCTTTCCGTCTGGGAGCGTGATTCGATAGGACCACAGTTTCACGCCGTCCGCGTCCTCACGGCTGCCATACCGCCGGTCACCGACCAGCGGCATCTTCCGGGATGAAAACTGCACCCGAATTTGATGGCTGCGCCCGGTTTCCAGACGAATCTGCACAAGCGAAAAAGGCTTGCCGTCCTGCTCACAGGTTTTCAGCAGCTGATAATGCAGCACCGCTTCCCGGACACCTTTCCGCATCCGTTTGACGACAAAAGACTTGTTCCGGGCAGAGTCCTTGAACAGCAAGTCCCGCATCTCACCTTCTGCCGGTTCCGGGCATCCATGGACAACGGCCATATATTCCTTGACCATCTGATGGGATGCAACCATCGCCGACAGTTTCCCGCATGTCGGCTGGTCAAGTGCATAAACCATCACGCCGCCGACTGCCCTATCCAGTCGGTGCACACAGCCAATGTACGTTTTTCCCAGCTGCTGACGCAAAAGTGCCGGCATCGAACCTTCTCCGGAATCTTCCGACAATACCCCGGCAGGCTTTACCACTGCCACCATATGCGTGTCCTGATATAGAATCTGTAACATAACTGACCTCACAAATATTTTAACGGTGTCTGGCTTTAAAACAGCGGCAGGTTACCGGTCAATGGGTCGACCTGTTCGGCGGTGAGTGGTTCCAGTGCAAGACAGGTATAGGTCGGTTCACCGTGGAACTCGGTCATCCCGGCATCCTGAATCAGGGCAGAAATATACCCCATTTCTTTCGCCTTGCGGTCAATCTCCAAAAGTGCTTCCTCCGAATCGACATAAACACATATCTTCGCAACACCGCGAGTAAACCAGTCAGACAACGGGCTGGGTTCCTTTCCGGCGGTATCGAGTGTCAGATAATCTTCGCTTTCCCGCAGGTCATTCAGCCGGTTCTCACGCATTAAAGCAAGCAGTGTCGCTTCAACGCAGGCGTGGCCTGCCTGTGCGGCAATTTTACCCTTGCGCATCTTCAAATCCCGGCGCATGACAATCATCTGTTTTGCTGTGTACATTCTGCAATTTCCTCCATTTGTATCTGTTTTAAATGCTCAGTTGGGCGTGGAAACAAGGTGGGGTTGCTGAGCATTCAGAGCGTGATATCACCCGGCATCAGGTCTGCGGCGACTCGTTACTCTGTGCAAGGCCGTCTTCCCGTCCGTCGTCGTACCCTTCCGGGAATCCCATCATGAACCCTTTCCACTCGCCGCTGCCGAACTCTGCACCGGACAGCTCACCCGCAAGTATCTGCGACTGCTGCTGAATACCGTGCAGCCCGTCGGTATATCCAATCGAGTACCCGGTCAGATACCCGTCTTTCCTGCCGCGGTCATAGGCTGCATCCCGCGCCGTAAACCAGCAGGCTATCGACAGAATCACCGCCAGTATCACGGCGGCCGCGATGATGTAACTCCGTTTTTTCATGATTTTAACCTCCCTTTACAGTTTTTTCAGTTCGTAGCAAAGGCTGCTATTTCTACAGTCAAACCTAGTCGGTCTCTTATATATGTAGACAGCACAAGTACTGCATCCGTCAAAAACTGTCCACCGGACAGTTTTTGAGGGTAACTGAGCGAAAATTCGTCAGCGGCGTGCCGCCCCACGTAGTTCCAGTAACTGCGTAAACCGATAGTGATATGCTCGCACATTGATGGGAAAAGCCCGCATCGAGCGGACTTTTTCCATAGGGGACGCCCTTGCTATAGCGTCCAGCAAATCCCTTCGGGAATTGCGACGCAAAATACCTGCGGGCATTTTGCTACCCCTTGCTGAGCTGATTTTGGGGATAAGAGATTTCGCTCCATTGCGATGAAGCGACCACAGTTCCCGATGGGAACTGGACAGTTTCCACAGGAAACTGTGTGGTTTGCAAAGCAAACCGTGCTCTGCCCACTGGACCCCGCGATTTTTTGAAAAAAATCGAGTAAAACTTTTTTGATTTTATCGCTCCCACTGAGTGCGTCAAACTGGCACTCGCTCTGCGCTCGCGTGAACAGACGGATAGTGTGTGCGCAGAATTTGCAAAGAAACAAACTCGCACCATCTGCTCGCCGCGTTCGCAAAGGCTGTTATTTTCACAATCGAGGCGGTCGGAACGCCGCCGATCATCGCGAACAAGGCCGCGCGGGCTCCGCGCCTTTATTATAACATAGCGTTTTTCCCGGCGCAACTGGGCAGACTGATAACCGATGGACAAAATTCTCTCTTTTTTTGCAAAAGGGCTTGCAATTTCTGGAAAAATGGAGTAAAATTATAGTTACTGTTTGGTACTTTAATGCATAGTCGCGTAAAATGGCAAAAGCGATGCGCACTGTGCAGACAATCATGTCAGCAATCCGGTGTTATTTTACATGCCGGTATGATAGAAGGGATGTTTTTCATGCCAATTACTGAGATTCTGGAACGCAACTGTAAACTCTACGGTGATGAGGTCGCTCTGGTTGAACTCAACCCTGAGGTGCCCGATGACCGCCGTACCTGGAAGGATTATGAACTGATTCAGCCGACCGCTTCCTCCTGCTATCGCAGAGAAATTACCTGGAATGTCTTCAATGAAAAGGCTAACCGCTTCGCCAATATGCTGCTCTCACGCGGTATCGGTAAGGGCGATAAGGTCGCAATCCTGCTGATGAACGGTATCGAGTGGCTGCCGATCTATTTCGGTATCCTCAAAACCGGCGCTCTCGCTGTCCCGATGAACTTCCGGTTCTCCTCCGATGAAATCGAGTACTGCCTGAATCTGTCGGAGGCAAATGTTTTGCTGTTCGGTCCGGAATTTATCGGACGTGTTGAGGAAATTGCTGACCGTATTATGAAAGGAAGACTTCTCTTCTTCGTCGGTGACCATTGCCCGACTTTCGCGGAAAGCTACAACCTGCTGACCGCTAACTGCTCCAGCCAGTCCCCAATGATTAAGCTGTCCGATCAGGATGACGCGGTTATCTACTTCTCGTCCGGTACGACCGGCTTCCCAAAAGCAATTTTACATAACCATGAAAGCCTGATGCACGCCTGCAAGGTCGAACAGCATCACCATTCCCAGACACATGACGACGTTTTCCTCTGCATCCCGCCGCTCTACCATACCGGCGCAAAAATGCACTGGATGGGTTCTTTCCTTGAAGGCGGCAAAGCTGTACTGCTCAAGGGTACCAAGCCGCAGTTTATCCTCGACGCGGTGTCCAAGGAAAAATGTACCATCGTCTGGCTGCTGGTGCCGTGGGCACAGGATATCCTCGATGCAATCGACCGCGGTGAAATCCATCTGGAAGATTACGAGCTTTCCCAGTGGCGGCTGATGCATATTGGCGCACAGCCTGTCCCACCGTCCCTGATTAAGCGCTGGAAAGAGATTTTCCCCAACCATCAGTATGATACCAACTATGGTCTGTCTGAATCGATTGGCCCCGGATGCGTTCATCTGGGCGTCGAAAACATCGATAAGGTCGGCGCGATCGGCGTTCCCGGCTATGGATGGCAGGTTAAGATTATGGATAACGGTACTGAGGTCGAAAAAGGCGAGGTCGGTGAGCTTTGTGTCAAGGGTCCCGGCGTCATGACCTGCTACTACAATGACCCCAAGGCAACCGCTGCTGTCCTCAAGGATGGATGGCTGTACACCGGTGACATGGCAATGCAGGACAAGGACGGGTTCTACTATCTGGTTGACCGTAAAAAGGACGTTATCATCACCGGCGGCGAAAACCTCTACCCTGTTCAGATCGAGGATTTTATCCGTGCATGTCCGTATGTCAGCGACGTTGCGGTTATCGGCCTGCCGGATAAGCGGCTGGGTGAGATTGCAGCCGCGATTGTACAGGTCAAAAAAGGCGTCGCATGCACCGAAGAGGATATCAACCGTTTCTGCCTGGGTATGCCAAGATACAAACGTCCGCGCAAGATCATCTTTATGGATGTTCCGCGTAATGCGACCGGTAAAATCGAAAAACCCAAGCTCCGCGAAATGTTCTCTGCTGACCGCCTGGTCGGTAAAGAATCCGGTATCACTGCAGGTGACTGAGTTTGTTGTCTATCTACAGCATCACTTTGTCGCGTTAAATCCTTGCAATACCTTGTCGGATATGGTACAATTGTAAGGAAATATATGTCAGTCAATACTGTCTGTTACTGCCAGCCCTGACGTTTGCAAGTGTATGCTTGCCCTTACGTCAGGGCTGCTGCTCAAAAATCTAGTATGGAAGGATTAAGCCAATGAAAGAGTTAATGCTTGGCAATGCCGCTATTGCGCGCGGTATGTATGAGGCTGGATGCAAGGTCGTTTCCAGCTACCCCGGTACCCCTTCGACCGAAATCACCGAAGAGGCTGTTAAATTCCCCGAAATCTACTGCGAATGGGCTCCGAATGAAAAGGTTGCTGTCGAATCGGCGTTCGGTGCAAGTCTGGCAGGCGTCAGAAGCAGCTGTGCAATGAAGCACGTCGGACTGAATGTCGCTGCTGACCCGGTATTTTCCATCTCGTATATCGGCGTAAAAGGCGGTATGGTCATCTGTGTCGCAGATGACCCCGGTATGCACTCTTCCCAGAATGAACAGGATTCCCGCCATTATGCGCGTGCATCCAAAATCCCGATGCTGGAACCTGCTGACAGTGCCGAAGCGCTTGCGTTCACCAAGCTGGCATTTGACCTGTCGGAAGAATACAATACCCCTGTATTCCTCAAGATGTGCACCCGTGTCGCACACTCCCAGTCGGTCGTTGAAACCGGTGAAAGAGTCGAACGGGATGTGATTCCTTACGTCAAGGATGTACATAACGTCATGACCCCTGCAAACGCTAAGGTTCGCCATCCGATTGTTGAGGAACGTACCAACAAACTAATTCAGTACGCTGAAACCGCTCCGATCAACCGTGTGGAAATGGGCGGTACCAAGATGGGTATCATCACCTCTTCGACCAGCTATCAGTATGTCAAAGAAACGTTCGGCGATTCGGTCAGCGTCCTGAAACTCGGCATGATCTGGCCGCTGCCGGAAAAACTCATCCGGGACTTTGCGGCTAAGGTCGAAAAGCTGGTTGTCGTGGAAGAACTCGACCCGTTTATCGAGGAACACTGCAAAAAGCTCGGGCTGGAAGTCCATGGTAAGGATATCCTGCCGATGTGCGATGAATTTTCACAGAACCTGCTGGCAGAAAAATTCGGACTCCCCGTGCCTGCTTCCCGCTCACTGGATGAAAATATCCCTGTCCGTCCTCCGGTTATGTGCTCGGGATGTCCGCATCGCGGCATGTTCTATACGCTGATGAAACAGAACTGCACCGTTATCGGCGATATCGGATGCTACACGCTGGGAAGCGCTGCTCCGCTGCTGGCAATGGATATCAATATCTGCATGGGTGCTTCTGTATCGGCAGAACACGGCTTTAATGTCGCGCTGGGTAAAGCATCCCAGAACAAGACTGTCTCGGTCATCGGTGACTCGACCTTTGTCCATTCCGGCATGACCAGCCTTGCAAATATCGCTTACAACCAGTCGGCTTCGACCGTTATCATCCTTGACAACTCGATCACCGGTATGACCGGCCATCAGCAGAACCCGACCACCGGTTACAACATCAAGGGCGACCCGGCTGGCAAAATCGACCTTGAAGCACTCTGCCACGCAATGGGCATCAACCGGGTCAGAGTTGTCGATCCGTATGACCTCGCTGAATGTGACAAGGCTGTCAGAGAAGAACTCGCAGTGGATGAACCGTCGGTTATCATCAGCCGCCGTCCCTGTGTCCTCCTTAAATCGGTCAAAACCGCTCCCCCGCTCCATGTCGATACCGACAAGTGCCGCGGATGCAAGGCCTGCATGAAGATGGGCTGCCCGTCGATCAGCATCCGTAATGGCAAGGCTGTCATCGATGAGACGCTCTGTGTCGGCTGCGGCGTCTGCCAGCAGCTCTGCCATTTTGACGCGCTCGTCCGCTGAGTTGAGGAAAGGAAGGAACCGATTTATGACAAAAAATATCATGATTGTTGGTGTCGGCGGTCAGGGCACGCTGCTTGCAAGTAAAATGCTGGGCAGATTGCTGATGAATGTCGGATACGATGTAAAAGTTTCGGAAGTACACGGCATGAGCCAGAGAGGCGGCAGTGTGGTCACCTACGTCCGGTTCGGTGATAAGGTCGCGTCTCCACTGATTGACAAGGGTGAAGCTGACTTCATCCTCTCATTTGAAAAGCTGGAGGCCGCAAGATGGCTCTCCTACCTGCGGGAAGATGGACAGATTGTCCTCTCCGACCAGGAAATCGACCCGATGCCGGTTGTCACCGGTGCTGCAAAGTACCCGGAAAACCTGATCGAAAAGATGAAGGCTACCGGCGCAAAAGTCGACGCTGTGCCTGCTCTCGACCTTGCAAAAGAGGCTGGCTCCATTAAGGCGGTCAACATCGTCCTGATGGGGAGACTGTCCCATTACTTCCCGGAAATCCCGGAAAGTGAATGGATTGCGGCGCTGGAAGCGGTTGTCCCGGCTAAGTTTGTTGAGATGAATAAAAAAGCGTTTGCTCTGGGCCGTCAGGTCAGATAAATGAGCGTTTAAGCGTACCTGCTTTTATACAAAAGTGGGTACGCTGTTTTTTTGCCGCTGGGCAGGATGCCCATTTACTGTTCACGCAAAGATGGCAGAATCACCAGACGGTCTGGTCAAAATGACAACATTCTTCCGTTTATGTCGTTTAACGGTTGACAGCATAATGGCAGAATGTTATAATACTTCACGTATACGGCAGATTTTCTGCCGTTTCTTTGCTGTATTCATGTATTATCGGAGGTTGCAGTCTTATGAATATCGTCGTAGTTGGTGGCGGAAAAGTCGGTTCCACCCTAGTGGAACAGCTTTCCAACGAAGAACATGACATAACGGTCGTGGATGTCAATCAGAAGGTCCTCACCAATATCTCAAACCGCTATGATATCGTCACCGTCTGCGGTAACGGCGCCGCTTACCCTGTCCAGATTCAGGCAGGTGTCGAAAAGGCTGACCTGATTATCGCGACAACTTCCATGGATGAACGCAATATCCTCTGCTGCATGGTCGCCGGTCAGGTGGGTGCGAAATATACCATTGCCCGTGTCCGTAACCCGGAGTATGCCTCCCATATGCAGTATTTGCAGGATAACCTCAAGCTCTCGATGTCGATTAACCCGGAACAGGAAGCCGCTAAGGAAATTATGCGGATTCTTCACTTCCCCGCTGCAATCCGTGTCAATCAGTTCATGCACGACCGGGTCGAAATGATCGAAATCCGGCTGTCAGAAGGTAATCCGCTGGTCGGACTGTCGCTGGGTGAAATGAAAAACCGATACAGTCAGAATGTTCTGGTCTGCGCTGTCTCCCGTGACGGTAAATCCTATATCCCCGGCGGTAACTTCATCCTGCATCAGGACGACCATATTACCCTGCTGGGTTCGCCCGCTGACCTCAACAGCTTTACCAAGGAACTGATTCCCTCTATCCGTAAGGTCAAAAACGTCATGATCGTCGGCGGCAGCCGTATCGCCCATTATCTGTGCGATATGCTGGCCGAGCATGGGGTCAAAACCAAAATTATCGACTGTGACGAGAACCGCTGCCGTGAACTCTCCGAGCAGCTGCCGGATACCCGGATTATCCATGGGGACGCACGCGACCGAGAGCTGCTTCAGGAAGAAGGCGTCGAAAGAATGGACGCTTTCATCTCGCTGACCGGTCTGGACGAGGAAAATATCATCGCGTCGATGTACGCCTCTTCCTGCGGTGTACCAAAAGTTATCTCGAAAATCAGTGACCGCGATATGGCAAGAATGGTCGACCGGCTGGGTCTGGATATCGTCATTTCTCCGAAAACACTGACTGCCGACCTGATTGTACGGTTTGTCCGCTCAATCGCTTATGCGGGTAAAAATACCGTCAGAACCTTGTACACCATTTCCGATGGCAGCATCGAGGTAATGGAATACTTCGTCGACGGCGACCTCCCGTTCATTGGAAAACCGCTGTCTGACCTCCCGATTCGCTCAAATATCCTGATTGCCTGCATCATCCGGGATGGCGTGCCGCTGATCGCCGGCGGTTCTACCTCCATCTGCCAGGGTGACAGCGTCATTGTCGTTGCACGCAAGGGAAGACTGAAAAGTCTCGCCGATATCGTGTGAGAGGTGGCGTGAATGAACTATAAGGCTGTTTTTAATATCATTTCCAGAATTTTGCTGGTCGAAGCACTGCTCATGATGCTGCCGCTGATTGTCTGCATCATCTATCAGGAAAACCCGGTCTGCTTTCTCATCCCGATTGTTATTTTGGGCGTGTTGGGCGGATGCGGTACGCTGACGCTCAAAACCGATGATAAGATTTATTCCCGTGAAGGATTCGTTGTCGTCGCGCTGTCATGGATTCTGATGTCAATCGGCGGTTGTCTGCCGTTTATGATCTCTGGATATATTCCCTCTTTCGCCGACGCTTTCTTTGAAACGGTGAGCGGGTTTACAACAACTGGCGCCAGTATCCTGACCAATGTCGAAGCTCTCCCACAAGGACTGTTATTCTGGCGCAGTTTCACCCACTGGATTGGCGGTATGGGCGTACTGGTCTTTATCATGGCGATTATGCCGCTGACGGGTATCCGCAGTGTTCACCTGATGCGTGCTGAGGTGCCTGGACCGACTAAGTCCAAGCTGGTGCCGAGAATGAAGGATACCGCGTCGCTGCTCTACCGGATTTACATCGCAATGACGCTGGTGGAAGTGGTGCTGCTGATGCTCGGCGGTATGAACCTGTTTGACGCGCTGGTCCATTCGTTCGGTACGGCTGGTACGGGTGGTTTCTCAAACAAGGCGCTGAGTGTCGGCGCGTATGACTCGGCGTACTTCGATATCGTAATCGGCGTGTTCATGATGCTGTTCGGTATCAACTTCAACCTCTACTACCTGATTCTGATCGGCAATATCAAAACTGCCCTCAAATCGGAAGAACTGCGCTGGTACCTCGGATTTATCGGTATCTCGACTGCGGTAATCGCAATTGATATCTCAGGGTTATTCAACGGCGCTGCTCAGTGCCTGCGGTATGCCTTCTTTCAGGTCAGCTCGGTTATTACGACGACTGGTTATGCGACGACCGATTTCAATACCTGGCCTTCCCTCTCAAGGGCGATTCTGGTTATGCTGATGGTCGTCGGCGGATGCGCTGGCAGTACCGGCGGCGGTGTAAAAGTCTCGCGCGTGATTATCGCCGCTAAATCGATTGTCAGAGAAATGCGCCGGCTGCTGCACCCTAGAGCGGTTGAGTCGGTGAGACTGGATGGTTCCCCGATTGATAAACGGGATGCACATGCTGCAATGATCTTCCTGTCGGCGTTCTTCTGCCTGTTCGCTGTGCTGTTTCTGATTACGACGCTGGATGGATACGATCTGACAACTTCGGCAACGGCGGTTCTGGCGTGTATCTCCAATATCGGTCCCGGTTTGGAACTGGTCGGCCCGATGGGTTCATTTGCGGGATTCTCTGACCCGATTAAAATCGCTCTGTCGTTTGGAATGCTGTTCGGACGGCTGGAAATCTTCCCGATGATGATGCTGTTCGTACCATCTACCTGGCGCAGAACCTGATAAAATGATACAAACTAATAAGCAGCGGGTTTTCTCCCAATCAGGAGAAGCCCGCTGCTTTTTTTCGATTGCACGGATTAACTTATACCGGCTGGTCCAGCCGCTTGTCCCGGGTGAGGTTTTTCATCCAGTCAAACCGGTTGATCTTGACCACCGCGACAAAGCACTTGAGAATCTGGTCACACTTGAGGCAGGCAAAGACAACCCATGCAGGCGCTCCCAGCATCGACGCTATAATCGCCGACGGCAGTACGACCAGAAAAACAAAGATCGTGTCATTCTTGAAGACAAAGCCGATATCACCGCCCGATTTGACCAGCCCGAACAGTCCAGCTGCCTGATAACAGGTTCCGATCATCGTCACCGACAGGACGGTGATAAACTGGCTGGAATAGCTGACCGCTTCAGCGGTAATGCCGGAATACAGCCCGATAAACGGGTTTTTGAGCAGGATAATCACGCCGCCGGTGATGAGCCCCAGACCTAAAAAGAGCAGCTGTACGGTATAGGCGTATTCTTTCATACGTTCTGTCTTTCCGGCGCCGACCGTCTTACCGGTGATGATGCCGACCGCCGAGGACATCCCGTTCATTGTGACATAGGCAAGAGAATTCATCGTATTGGCGATGCTGGCGGCGGTAATGACGCTGGCAGAAAACCGCCCGAGTATCGCGGAATTCGCCATCATATTGACGCTCCAGACGATATTGCCGCCGATCAGCGGCAGTCCGTACCGGATAAAGTCCCGGCGGAGAATCGGGTCACTGACCAGCAGGTCTTTCAGTTTCAGCTCCAGTTTCCGGTCAATCCGGGTGACGTAGATCCACATGGTGAGCGTCTCCGCGATACGGGAAATGACCGTCGCGATTGCCGCGCCTGCAATACCCATCGCCGGAAAACCGAATTTGCCGAAAATCAGGATGTAGTTCAGGCTGACGTTGACCACCAGCGAAATCAGTGATACACCCATCCCGATACGGGCAACCTCAACGCTGCGCATCGACGCAATCAGCGCCTGGGTAATGCAGAAAAAGACGTAGGAAAAGCATACCAGCCGCAGGTACAGCGCACCATCTGCAATGACGTCCGCATCGTCTGTGAACAGCGATATAATCGGGCGCGGCACACTCACGCAGACAACCGTCAGCAGGATTCCAAAACATATCGAAAAGTGCAGCCCGATGGCAATAATCCGCTTGATACTGCCGGTGTCCCGCTTGCCCCAGTACTGCGCCGCCAGTATCAGGATTGCACCTTCGATGCCGCCGGAAAACATCTGCAAAAAGGTCTGAATCTGGCTGCCCATGTATACACCCGATACCGCCGCGTCCCCCAGTGAACCAACCATCAGGTTATCGGCAAAGCTGACCGCAAAGGTTATCAGGTTTTGCAGTGCGACCGGTATCGCCAGCGCAATCAGCGACCGGTAAAAACTCCGGTCACGGGTTATCAGTTTCATTTCAGAAATCCATCCCTTCCGCTCTCATTTCCGGGCTGTTTACAGTATTCTGCAACAGGTTGCCCGGGTATTGGCTGAATATACAAAATCAGAGCCTCTATCCTTCCTCATTATATAAAACCGGTGCGGCAAAGTCAATTGCTTTTTTCTATTTTGCAAACGCTAAAACAGCCGGAGATTCAACCCCGGCTGTCGGATAATATTTTAATATTTTTTCTATTACGATATTGTGCACTATCTGCGCTGAGCGGACACCTTCTCCCTTTCCCTGAATGAACCGCTTTTAAATCTGCCGCATTGAGCCGGCATAGGCGTCTGTACGCGGCAGCCAGTCCAGAAATTCCTCGATGTTCTCCTCCCAGCAGCGCCATTCGTGGGCATAGTCCTTTTCAAAATTGGTCGTGACCTCAATGCCGTTCTCGGTCAGGAAACGGGCAAATGCCTTCGCGCGGTTCAGGCCGTCGCGGATACCGGTGCTGACATAATATTTCGGGAAGTGCTTGCCTTCCGCTTTGCCCTTCTTCACCAGCTCGACCGCTTCCGGTGCAACCATTTCACGAAGCTGCTCGTCTGTATATTCCTTGCTGCGGTCCATGTCCATCCGCATCAGCGGCCCTGAAAAGCTGCCGACTGCACAGTACTGCTCCGGATTGGTCAGCGAATGCAGCAGTGAACCCATGCTTCCCATCGACAGACCGGCAATATAGGTATCTTCCGGCCGGGTCGATACCGGGAAGTTCGCCTGGACAAACTCGGGTACCTCTTTGGACAGAAAATCAAAATGCTTATCTCCGCCGCCAAGTAGGTTACCGCCATCCGGCTGATTACGGTAAGCCTTGTTTTCGCCCGAAATCATGACTACGGCAATCTGCCGCTCCTCAGCGTACCGTTCAACATTGGTGTACCGTCCCCATACCGAATAATTGTTTCCGAAACCGTGCAGCAGGTACAGCACCGGGAATGGCGCTTTATGCTTATGGGTCGGAGTCGCACCGCCAAGTCCCATTGACTCGGGAATGGTGCAGGTCGGGATGATGACGTTCATGTCAACTTCCCGTTTCAGTGTGTAGGAAATGAAGCCGACGTGAAAAAGTGCCATACTGAATCGTCCTTTCTGGTTGATAATATAGTTTTGTAAGGAAGTTATGTTTCAAGTATAGCATATTGCTGGTATTCTCTTCAAGAATATTTTCTGACAAATTTTATGCGGTTTCTTTAGTTTTATTGCCCAATGGTTTGTCTGCCGCTTTTTTTGGTTTGACGCTTGCATCGGACGCCAAACCATGATACAATAGAACCAGATTTCTAATAAAAGGAAGGTTCGCTATGAAACACAGCAATACCGCCCGTATCATCGCGGTGATTATCGCAGTCGTCATGTTCGGCGGCAGTGCCGCTATCGCTATCACCCGCGCGTTTATTCAGGATGACTCTGTTTCCACCTCTCAGGCTTCTGAAAACGCCGCTTCTTCTGAATCGAGTCAGCCATCTGAGGATTCGTCTGAGCAGCCGTCGTCTGATACTGCCGACGAACAGGCGGCCGGTTCCTTTACCTTTATGGATATGTACGAGGCAAATAATACCGGCGCGATTCTCGAATCCCACGACAGTGTCAAAACTACCGTCCACCTCTATTTCCCGGCTGGTACCAATGGAAGCAGTGAGGCAAGTGAATTTGAATATACCCGTTTTGCTTCTAAAGATGATGACGGTGAATACTATTATCACTACATCGATACCGACGGTCAGGAAGAATCTATCCAGCGCGATAATATCTT
>DVLW01000260.1 GCA_018715285.1 Candidatus Faecivivens stercoripullorum
TTTACCTGTGCGGCGCATCCGCTTCGCAAACATCAGCGGCTGAAAGAGGAACAGCATACACTCCCCTATATCAGTGGCTGTGTCGTTTCGATGGTGCACGCAAAAGTTGCCGATAACATAGCTGATGCTAAGGGACTGAAAAGTGCCGCATATCGAATAACCCTTCCGCTGACCGCTAGGGCTGGAAAAAAGGCTGACAGTCTGTTTCCGGTACTCGCGGGCGTTTGTCAGGATATGAACCGTCAACAGGCTGTGGTGGAAGCTGCGCCGGATACCAGTCTGGATGCCGCGGCTGAACCCAGTGCCCATGCGCTTTCAAAAATGATGACGGCTTTATCTGAAAATCCTATGGAACAACGCATTCTCGAAAGGTTTGGCTATCTGCTGGGACGTTGGATTTATTTTGTCGACGCACTGGATGACCTGGATGATGATCTGAAGGACAACGGGTTCAATCCGTTTCTCCGCAAATTTCAGGTTACTGGTGAAATGACCGATGAAAAAAAACAGCAGATTCACCAGTATGGCCGTGAACTTCTCAACATTACCGCCGCTGAAATGGCGGCCGCTTATGAACTGCTTGAACTCAAACGGTTTAAAAGTATTCTGGACAATATCGTTTATCTTGGCCTGACGGCTTCCATGGAACGGGTCTTTAGCCGGAAAAATAAAAATCCGCAGTCTTCAGAAGACCTCTCTCCCTCTTCCGTCAGCCTGACATAAATTCAACTTGAACTGCCCAATCGGGCGAATGGAGGAAAATATGCCTGAAAAAGATCCCTATCAGGTGCTCGGCGTCTCCCGTGATGCCACAGAAGAACAGGTTAAGGCCGCTTATCGCGAACTTGCCAAAAAATATCATCCTGATAACTATGCCGACTCTCCCCTTGCAGATGTCGCAAATGAAAAAATGCAAGAAGTCAACGCGGCTTACGACACCGTATTAAAGGATATCAAAAACCGCGGTTCGTCCTCTTCTTCCCAGCAAAGCGGCGGCTACCAGGGTGGTTATCAGGGTAACTATCAGGGTGGCTACCGTCAGCAGAATACCGGCTATGGTTACGGCGGCGGTTATGGCCAGGGATATGGCTATAATCAGGCTTACGGCGCTTTCTCGGATGTCCGCAGAATGATTCAGCAAAACCGGCTGGTTGAGGCTGAAGAACTGCTGGATGGCACTCCTTCCGGAAGAAGAGACGGCGAATGGCATTTTCTCAAGGGAACGATCTGTTATCAGCGCGGCTGGCTGGACGATGCCCGCAATCATTTCAGCGCTGCATGTCAGATGAACCCCACCAATCCGGAATACCGTGCCGCACTCAACAGAATGGCATGGCAGAGCCATGGTGGATATGGCGCTCCCGGCACCGGATACCGTCAGACTGGTGCTCCCGGAAATGGAATGGATGCCTGTAACTGCTGTGGTAACCTTCTGGTCGCCGACTGCTGCTGCGAATGTATGGGTGGGGACCTGATCCCCTGCTGCTAAGTGAGGCGGCATCATGAGTAAAAGTAATAGTGGCTTTCGGATGGCTTTGGGAGGTGTGATGGCAGCACTCTCACTGGTATTGATGCTGCTGAGCGCTGTTATTCCGACGATGAGTTATGGATTGCCGGCGCTTTGCGGAATCCTTACGACGCTGGTTGTCATTGAATGCGGTGACCGGACAGCACTTTTGATGTATGGCGCTGTCTCCATCCTTTCCCTGCTGCTGCTCCCATCAAAAGAAAGTGCTCTGATTTATCTGTTTGTATTCGGATGGTACCCAATTGCCAAGCGTCGGATTGAAAGTCTTAACCGTCAGGTTTTGGAATGGATTATCAAACTGGTTGTTGTAGCAATTCCGGTCACTGTGGGTTCAATCGGTGCTGTCGCACTGGTGGGAATGGAAGGCTTTTTCGGAAGCGATATCGCGGGATGGATGATTCCGCTGGTATATCTGGCAGCGGCTGCTGTATTTGTTCTGTATGACATTGCTTTGACCCGGCTGATTTCCGCTTATCTGTCGACCATCCGGCCAAAAGTTATGCCCAGATTCTTTAAGTAAGGAGGCGTTGTTTTGCTGCAAAAAAGAATGAAAGAACTTCGCCTTGAACGCGGTTTGACTCAGAATGAACCAGCTGCGGTACTGCGGACCTCCCGCGAAGCCTATTCGATGTATGAAAATGGAAAACGTCAGCTCAGTTGTCAGGCTCTTGCCCAGCTGGCTCAATACTATGGCGTTACAACGGATTATATGCTCGGTCTGACCAATGATCCGGAAGGTGCACCAAAGTTGACTGCTGATGAAGAAAATCTGCTCGACCATTTCCGCGAATGCGACAAACGTGGAAAACGCACGGTTTTGCAGGCAGCTATCCAGCAGAAAAAAGAAAGCGAAATACACTAAAAACAGCCAGGTTCTACAGTATAAAAGCTGTAAAACCTGGCTGTTTAACTTTATTTGATCTTAACAATTGTAAGCAATTGCGCCTGCAATCTTATCGGCAGCTTCCTGTCCGGCCAGCTGTGCAACCAGCGACAGGCCAAACGGAATTGCAGCGCCAAGTCCCCGACCGGTTGTAATATTGCCGTCTACGTCAAACGCATGACCGGTGACATTTGCACCGCCCAGCTTGTCCTCAAAACCGGGATGAGAAGTCGCGTTCCGTCCATCCAGCAGTCCAAGTCCGCCGAAGACGCTGGGTGCTGCACAAATTGCCGCGATTTTCTTTCCCTGTCCGGCGAATTCCAGCACCTTTTCTTTTACCAGTGCACTTTCGCCCAGATGAGTTGTTCCAGGCAAACCACCGGGAAGGAACAGCAGATCTACATCTGTATAATCAACATCTTCTGCCAGTGCATCCGCAGTAATCTGAATACCATGAGAACCGGTAACAGCACATTTTCCGGTGATCGAAGCCAGTACAACTTCTACACCTGCACGACGCAGCAGATCAGCAGGAATCAGCGCTTCACATTCTTCATGTCCGTCCGCAAGAAATACAACAACTTTACTCATAATCGATACCATTCCTTTCCGCAAGGATGCCGGCTGGCACCCGTATATTATCATTATTATACCACGGCTACAGGAAAGGTACAAGAGTTTAACAGATTTCACAGAATATTCCAATCAAGTATTGACAGTTATCACAAAAAAGAATACAATAAAAGTGGATATTTGTAGTTATAATAGAATATCGTATTCTATATCAAAGCAGAAAGATGGTGGTCCACTTG
>DVLW01000033.1 GCA_018715285.1 Candidatus Faecivivens stercoripullorum
GGTTCGTCTCTGATTTGCAATGGCGCATATCAGAATGCTACTTTGAATATTATGGGTGGTACGTTTGGTCAGGATAACTTTATTGCCGTTAAGAATGATGAATGCGGAACACTGAATATTTCGGGCGGCACGATCACTTCTAAAACCCAGGCTGTTCAAAACTGGTGCAATGCTAATATTACCGGTGGTACGCTGACCGGTTCGGTTACCAGCTGGACTTATATGTCCACCCAGGCAAATACCAATATCTCTGGCGGTATCATCAATGGAGATATTCAGGCAAGCCAGTACAATTATACAAGCAAGGGTCAGATGGTGGTTGCAGTAAACAAACCGGTTGTTACATTGAGCGGGAATGTTTACATGAACGGTTCGTTTAAGATCGGTGTTGATACAGATGACGTTTTTGTGGAAGATCTGACTGCGGCAAATGTAACAATTACAGGCGGTAGTTATGTAAACAATCCTTCTGTTTTTCTGGCAAATGGATATGTTGCTGTGCTGACTGATGGCGTTTATAAAGTTTGGGATGAAGATTCTCTGCCGGTCGAACCTGAGGTGCCTGAAGAGCCCGAAGAACCCGAATATCCTGTACTGCCTGAACTGCCTGACTATGTTCCCGAATATGGCGGCAACTCCGGCAGCTCCTCCAAGCCTGAAACTTCCAAGCCCGAAACCTCTGAGCCTGAAACCGAGTGGAAACGCGACGATGACGGCAACACCTACTTCTACAAAGATGGTGAGAAAGTTACCGGCTGGGTCGAAGAAGATGGCGAATGGTATTACATGAACGAGGATACCGGCGCTATGACCGAGGAAAGCTGGGTTAAGGTCAATAACGTCTGGTACGCATTCGACGATGACGGCCATATGCTGACCGGCTGGCAGGAAATCGATGGCAAATGGTACTACCTCAAAGACTGTGGCGGTATGGCAACCGGTTGGCAGCAGGTCGACGGCAAGTGGTATTACCTCAAGGGTGACGGTGCAATGGCTACCGGCTGGGTTCAGTCGAATGGTCAGTGGTACTATCTCAAAGGCAACGGTGCGATGGCTACCGGTTGGGTCGAGTCCAACGGCAAATGGTACTACCTCTACGAGTCCGGCGAAATGGCTACCAATGCAACGATCGGCGGATATTATGTCAACTCCAACGGTGAGTGGGTTAAATAAAATAGATCGCTGCATTTGAAAAAGGCGGTTCCGATATAAACGGAACCGCCTTTTGCTGTTGGTGGGTGATGGTTAGGGTAGGGGTGTGTTGGGTTTCCTCTCAGCTAGTGAGAGCAAACCTGAATGACCGAAAGGGAATATGCGCAGCAAGAAAGTGACCACCTGCCGCCGCAGGACTACTTCGGCGAGTTGGCATTCTTCTCAGCCTGGGACGCAATGAACAATACAAAGTCCCGTACCTTCTCAAGCGCCTGCGGTTCAAGTGACCCAAGCGCCTGCATGATCTCATGACGGAGCCCGGCACCCGCTGTGTCCGGCTCCAGTCCGACAAGGTAATCGACGCTCGTTCCAAGGTATACCGCTATCCGGTACAGTCGGTCTGCCGATGGGCTTTGCTTGCCCTGCTTCCATTGACTGTACAGCCCGCTTGAAAATCCTAGGTCACGTGACATCCGTGACGCGGTTTTCTTCTGCTCCCGCAGCAGCTGATCTATCCGCCCGATCATCTCCAGCAGATTCAGCGATGGGGGAATCGCCGCATTCTGATTCATACAAACGCTCCTTTCTTCTGTATTTTGTGGTGCCAGTGCTGTAAATGATAAAAATCGAAAAAATATTCGATCTTTTTTTGATAAAAGGGTTGACGAAATTAGAAAATGAGTGTATAATAAAACTATGAGGAACAAATATTCTAATTCTATTCGGCTTACATTCGACCTTCTGTCCGGCAGTGTTCTTGCTTCACTGCCATCTGGTCTGTTTCAATTGCCGCGCTGTCATTCATGCGGAGTTCTTCCGCATCGCCTGCCTCCGTGATTCTGTCCCGGACGCCTGCGGGAAAAACAGTGCCTGTGTAATTGTCCCGACTCGCCATGGATGGGTACCGCTGATGCTGCACCTGTCCGGAGTTGATATTCCAGACGGTTTGCATTTTGTACTGGTATATCGGCCTTGGCTGTATGACGCTGCCGGTATCCCGCTGCGGATTGACTGACAGTTGGTTTGAAGGGTTCTTTCTCCGGTCTGGCTGTATTTGCAGCCTGCGTTTGGCAACCGGTGAGAGAAAGCCGGTCATTTTTTTCGGCTGAAATCAGAACAAATATTTGAAAATAAGTTCTATCCTCTCTGCCGTATCTGTTTACGGGTCTGTGCATGATGGCGATTGTTTCGCCGCGATGCAGGGGAGTGAAGATACCACCTTGCCGGTGTCCGGCTGAACAGCGTCGTATCTGATGATATCCGCGTGCAGTCTTCAGGCGATGGTACCCTGAACCGAAAAGGATGACTGTTTGGAATATTCGTTTGACAGGCTGGTCAGGCAGCTGAAAATATTTGCTGTCTGTTCAAAGGAGGTATCTCTCTTTCTACCCTTATTTTAAACCCTTTCGGCAAAAAATGCAACCCTGTTTTATTCGACCGAACATATATTTAAACATTAAGGAGGGCGCCATGGACGCAAATAAATTTTCTGTCTGTTTGTTCTATCACGGTAGACTGCTTCAGCATTGGGACGGGCTTTCCCTCTCTCAGGCTAGGTTGATTTACCGCAAGCTGTTTGATGATAATGAAGTCGGTGTCGAGCTGTTCTTTGATGGGGTTCGGTTCCGTTATCGTGAGGCATGGATGCTGATGGGTATCCGCTTCGCACGCCGTCCCTTTTCTTACAAGCGCATGTTCAGCGACGCGGAGGTTATCTGATGACCGAAAATGAAAAGAGATTTCTGCGTATCTATCGCCGAACCGCTGACCCTGCCGAGGCGCTTCTCGCGTCCGGGATGCAGCCTGAAAACGGCGAATCTCCCGAAAAGGCAGGCCGCGCGGTACTGCGCAGACTGAAAAAAAGACTGCGCGAACTTGAGTCAAGAGAAGCGGTTCTCGAGCTGGCAACCCCTGAACGGGTTCGCGCGGAAATTGCCCATATGGCTTTTGACGATATCGGCCGGTACCTGTATTTCTTTGAAGGGGACAAGGGCTTTGAGGTGCACGCAAGGTGCTCGGATGAAATCGATACCCGCAATATCTCTGAGGTTTCGGTCGGTACCGGCGGTAAGGTGACGCTGAAACTGTACAGCCGCGAACGTGCGCTGCTCAAGCTCTGGGACATCCTCCGGCAGGATGACGGCGAGGAGGATGACAGCCTTTTGGATGTACTGCGCGGGATGAACCCAGTCCCGGCAGATGATACGGTCATTGCAGTACAGTCCGGGAGTGGGGATGCAGCCGATGAATAAGCGGAATGGCGCGATGAGCACCGATAAAACGAACAAATCTTTAAACAAAAAGCAGTTTTCCACCTTCAGCCCCAAACAGAAACGGGTATTGACCTGGTGGACAGGCGAGGACAAAGACCGATATAATGTGCTGATTTGTGACGGTGCGGTACGTTCAGGCAAAACGACTGCGGTTGCGGTATCATTTATCCTGTGGGCGATGGAGTGCTATCAGGATACATCTTTTGCCATCTGCGGCAAAACCGTCGGCGCGTGCAGGCGAAATGTTGTCCAGCCGCTGAGAAGTGCAGTCGCAGGGTTATACCGGGTACGCGCTTCCGGAAACGTGATGGAACTGTCGAGGGGTAAACGAAAGAACCGGTTTTATCTGTTCGGCGGCAAGGATGAGGGAAGTGCCGCATTGATTCAGGGTATGACGCTGGGCGGTGTACTGCTGGATGAAGCCGCGCTGATGCCGAGAAGTTTTGTTGAACAGGCGATGGCGCGCTGTTCGGTCGAGGGCGCAAAAATCTGGATGAGCCTTAACCCTGAGGGGCCGACACACTGGCTGTATACCGAATGGATTTGCAAGGCTGAGGATAAAAAGGTGCTCCGGCTGCATTTTACGATGGAGGATAACCCGTCGCTGTCCGAAAGTGTCAGAGAGCGGTATCGTGGGATGTATTCCGGCGTCTTTTACCGGCGGTTTATCCTTGGGGAATGGGCGGCCGCTGATGGGCTGGTCTATCCGATGTTCTCTGAGCAGATGGTGGTGGATACGCTGCCGGACAAGCTCGGGCGGTTTGTTATTTCGATTGACTACGGGACGATGAACCCGTTTTCAGCCGGGCTTTGGGGTGAATCGGATGGCAAGTGGTACCGGATGCGCGAGTTTTACCATAACGGGCGCGAAAAAGGTGCGCTGACGGATGAGGAGTACTATCAGGCGGTCGAAAATCTGGCAGGTGATTTACCAGTCAGGCAGGTAATCGTCGACCCGTCGGCGGCATCGTTTATCCAGTGTATCCGCAAGCATGGGCGCTTTTCAGTACGCAAGGCGAGAAATTCGGTGCTGACCGGTATCAGGCATACCGCCGGTATGCTCAGTGAAGGAAAGCTGCTGTTTCATTCCAGCTGCCGGGACGCACTCAGGGAGTTTACCCTGTATGTATGGGACAAGGCCAGCGGCAAAGACCAGCCGGTCAAGGATAACGACCATGCAATGGATGATATTCGTTATTTTGTCGAAACCGTCGCGACTGGTGGGAATTTTTCGTTTTCGTAAAGCGCAGAAAGTGTGCAGGGTTGGCGATACGGTTGGTTTTGTGCGCCGGGAACTGTCCACCGGACAGTCGACGAGGGGCAGAGAGTGCGCCATATCGGCGCAGTGAAGTGCTGCGCAGTGAAGTGCGCGTTGCGCGTGAAGCAGCTTCGCAGTGAAGTTTGCTTCGCAAGTGTTTTTTGAATTTGAAAATGAAACTTCACGTTCTGCGTCAGCAGAACTCTTCACTTGGCGTAAGCCAAACTT
>DVLW01000261.1 GCA_018715285.1 Candidatus Faecivivens stercoripullorum
CGGTGTCAGACCGGTAATATCTGTTTTCAGACCAATCGATGCAAAGAAAACCGGACCGAAAAGCATATAGGAATTGATGTCCATCTTTTCGGCAATGTAGTTGGCGTCCTTCAGAGAAGAAAGGATGATACCTGCCAGATATGCGCCGGTGATATCAGCAACGCCAAAATACTCTTCCGCCACATATGCCATGAACATGCACAGCGCCAATCCCAGAATCGGAACGCGGCGGGTATGCAGATATCGGTCGTCAAATGCCTTGAAGATACGGAAGATTACATAACCCAGCACCAGAGCCAGTACAAAGAACAATGCAGTCATTAGACAGGTGCGTCCGATATTGGCGCTCGGGTCCTTGAATCCCAACACGACAGTCAGGACGATAATTCCGATAACGTCATCGATAATGGCAGCGCTCATGATGGTTGTTCCGACAATACCTTTCAGATGACCCAGTTCCTGAAGGGCACGGACGGTAATGGAAACGGATGTAGCGGTCATGATGCAGCCGATCATCATTGCCTTGAGGAAATTTTCGCTTCCCCATGGGCTGAATCCATAGAATACCTCATACAGCAGGGTGCCGCCGATCAACGGTACCAGTACGCCTGCACAGGCGATCAGAAAAGCGATTACACCGGTGCGTTTCAGATCCTGAATACTGGTTTCCAGTCCGGCAGAGAACATCAGCAGAATAACGCCGATTTCCGCCATAACCGACAAAAAGTCGGTCTGCTGGACAATTCCCAGAACACACGGGCCAATGACCAGGCCGGCTACGATCTCACCGACAACCTGTGGTGCACGCAGTTTGCGGGCCAGAATACCGAAGGCTTTTCCGAATACAATGATAATACACAAATCCCTTAAAACAGAGTAGGCTTCCACCCAAATTCCTCCTGTCAGCCGTTTAAAATAACGGTTTTTTCCAACTAACGATTATAGCATAAAGGAAAGCTGTTTGCAAAGGAAAAATGAACAAATTGTGTATAAGCACGGAAAAAGGTTTTTGCTTTTCCGATGAATTGTGAAAAAAACCGACAGGCAGAGATTTACCTTTTTTCGGTGAATTCTACCTGTCCAGTTGCGGTCTGCTGAGCGTCCATCTGCGGCAGATAAAAAACTTCATAATGGTGTCCCGGCTGGTAGCCGAGTTTCTGCGCCAGGGCAACACTTGCCAGATTGGCAGCATCCCAGCTGGGATAAAGTCCTTTGTCCAGACAGGTGAGAATCAGCTTTGCACAGACAGCCAGTGCAAGTCCTTTGCGGCGATAGTTTTCATTTGTATCGACTTCAATTTCAATTCCGCCCTGATAGATGGTATAACTTGTCGCTCCAGCCGCAGGTTGTCCCATCGGGTCGATGGCAAGAAATCCAAGGCCGCGCTGGACAAAATCGCTGGCAGATGAAAAGTTGGAGACAAAATCACACATCCATTTTTCTTTCAGACAGCGTGCATACCATCTTTCGTCTATCGGAACAATTGTGAATCCATCTGGCAGGCTTCTGGCGTATTCTTCCAGCTTGTTCCGGTCAAAATGGGTTTCTTTTTGAATGGTGTACCGGTCAAATGTCTGCGCATCCGGCCAGATGGACAAAATGCGTTCCTTCCAGCTTTCAGTCTGCCGGTCACCGCATCCCAGCAGCGGAACTGTTACATTGCGAATCAAGGCTTCTGCGCCAGATGTATTCGGGTCACCTGCAAAAAATGCAAAATCACCCGTTATCGTCCGGACGGCAGACGGTTCATCCGGGTCATCTCCCGCGGCCTGTCCCATAACGCCCTGTAATGCTGACCAGATTAAGGTTTCCTGCGTATCTGCAAATAAATTCCAGGCTTTTTGCAGTCCTTTATCGGTTAATTCAAAAACCGCTTGCTGCATTTTCAGTCCTCCTTCGGACAATAGATACGGATATAGTGAAATAAATATTGTTGTGCAACGCCTTTTGGTGCAATCCACGCTGGAAACCCATCAGGATAACACCGGCAGAGAACTTTTTTAATCCAGGTATCGACCGGAAAAGCGTCCAGCCGGTGGAATCCATACAGCAGGATACATTCTGCTACCTTCGGACCGATACCCTTAACCGTCATCAACTGCTTTCTGGCTTCCTCCAGCGGCATATGCGCAATTTCATCCAGATTCAGCGTTCCATCCGCGACCTTCTGAGCGGCATCCAGTATGTATTTGGTACGGAAACCGGCGCGGACAGGTGCGAGTGTCTCGGGTGTCTGTACAGACAGCTGCTGAGGTGTGGGAAAATTTCCGTCGGTGCCAAAGCCATTGCATAGACGGTCGATAATTCCACGGATGCGCGGAATATTATTATTGGCACTGATAATAAAGGAAATCAGTGTTTCCCATGGCTGCTGACGGAGAATCCGGATACCGCCGCATTTTTCCACAGCAGCGGATAAGGTCTGATCGGCAGCAAAAACCGTTTTCCAGCGGTCATAATCTTCCTGTAAATCAAGGTATTCCATCCAGAAATCCGGGTCAGAACCGGTAATCAAAAGGGTATCTTCCTGTTGGCAGAGTGTCGCGTAATGGTCACCTGCCCATCCGACAAAACTGCCGTCCGGCTGCTCTTCCCATCGGAAACATTGGCCGCACATCAGGGTATCCCGCAATGAAAAGCCGTGCGGGAGCGGCAGAGAAAAATTGTCCATTTTGGCTCCTTTCGGGGCTGCGAAAAAATGTTTTTGTTTTCTTTTATTATAACAGAAGATGTGGTATAATAACAAGTATAATCTGGAGTGGTATGCTCTTGATTACCCATGGGAATTTGTGGGGATTTAAAAGTATTATGATGGCGCTTGACAGTGCAGAAAGGAACATAGGATGAGAGACAGTATCTATACGATACCGGTCAGTGAGGTTTTTGAACCTAAATGTGGCTGCCCGATCTGTCGGATGCGGGATATGCTGGAAAAACGCTGTATCGAATATATCATGGGTGCCGCGATGATGGAGCCGGATATCCGCATGGAAACCAATCGTCTGGGTTTTTGTACCGATCATTTTGAGATGATGCTTGGACAGAAAAACCGTCTGTCGCTGGCTTTGATGCTGGAAAGCCTGCTCGGAGAGCTGAGAAAGAACGGATACCGTGATATTCTTGCGAAAGCGGAGGCCAAACCGCGCAAACGTGCCGGAATGAAGACGATCAATGATACCTGTTTTGTATGCAGCCAGATTGAACAGGCAATGGATGGAATGATTAATACAGTGCTGCGCCAGTGGGCAAAGGATGAGAGTTTTAAAACGCTGTTTTCCGAGCAGCAGTACATATGCCTGCCGCATGCTGAAAAACTGCTGACAGCCGGTCATGATACCCTTTCCAAAAAAGAGTATCCGGCATTTAAGGCAATGGTTATCTCTCTGCTTGACCGGCATCTGGAAGCTGTTGGTGGAGATGTATCCCATTTCTGCCGGATGTTTGATTACCGCAATGCAGGACCGGATGCCGACTGGGGCAATTCCAGGGATTCTATTGAACGGGCAATTCTGGCGCTGTCCACCCGTGATTTTCACACCGGTGAGACAGACTGAGCGGATGTTCGAACAGAAAAATGAAAAAATCCGGTTTTGCTTCTGACATTTTTCACCGGCCAATGTGGAAAAGAATGAAAAAAATCTGGAATGGGGGAAAACGGTCGAATTCCGATTTTGACGAAGTTTATCCACCGTTTCAACAGAGTTTTCCACATTCTATCCTGGGGATTCAGATGAAGTTTTCCACATTTTACAGCTGCAAGAATCCCCAAAACTCATACACGTTTCCGGGTGTATCCTGATTTTTTACCGAAAAATCGTTCGGTCTTATCAATATGGTGGATAACTGGTGTTTAGCCTGTTGGATGTATGAACAGATGATTTTTGCGCAGACTTTTTCATATATTGTATATGCAGGAGGTTTGCAGATGAATCATCAAAATAAATACACACAGGATTTAATAAAAGGACAGTCTTCTACCAATACCGCTTTGATGGCGGCAGACGATCAGGAACCATCTACAGCAGAATCTGGACAGGAAATGATCGATGGGATTCCGGAAAATGGGGTAAAGGATATGGGGTCGGTGCTGACTGGATCGAAGCACCTGATTCATTGTCTGACGGTAATCGGGCAGATTGAAGGACATTATATCCTGCCGCCCCAGAATAAAACCACCAAGTATGAACATGTCATTCCTCAGCTGGCCGCAATTGAGGAAAGCGAGGAAATCAAAGGATTGCTGATTCTTCTGAATACGGTTGGCGGCGATGTTGAAGCAGGGCTTGCAATTGCAGAACTGATTGCCGGGATGAAAAAGCCGACGGTGTCTGTCGTACTTGGCGGTGGTCATTCGATTGGTGTGCCGCTGGCGGTATCGGCAAGAGAGAGCTTTATCGTTCCGAGTGCGACGATGACCATCCATCCGGTACGGATGAATGGTCTGGTACTGGGCGTTCCGCAGAGCTTTTCTTACTTTGAAAAGATGCAGGATCGTATTACACGGTTTGTAACCGATAATTCCCGTATCAGTCGGGAAGAATTTGTCCGTCTGATGATGGCGACCGGTGAACTTGCTATGGACGTGGGAACGTCGATTGACGGTGAAGAAGCCGTTTCGCTGGGATTGATTGACCATCTGGGTGGATTGTCGGATGCAATCGAGTGCCTCTATCGCATGATCGATGAGGAAGAGGAGAAAAATGAGAAAAAATCCGGCAGCAAAAAAGAAAAGAAAAAAGACGGGGGTGACAAACCATGCCGCTCCTGACCGTCATTGACCTGAATGAACCCGGGGTTTGGCAGCCAATGCCGCAGGTACAGCTTTTCCGGGAGGAAAACGGCCGTGTGGCAGAGTGTGTGCGGCAGGGAGATGACTGGTGTCTGAGACGGTTGATTTCAACCGATCCCCGGGATTATCTTGATCCGGCACTGCAGCCGGGTCAGAAATTTCATCCACAGTTTTAACAGCCTGTCTTTTGACGGGCATGACATAATCCAAAGGAGACAGAATATGACGTATTTAGAGGCAATTTTGCAGGGTATCCTGCAGGGACTGACAGAATTTCTTCCGGTGTCCAGTTCAGGACATCTGTCGCTGTTTCAGCATTTTACCGGTTCCAGCGGTGACACTGGAATTTTCTTTTCTCTGATGCTCCATCTGGGGACGCTGATTGCGGTATTTATCGCTTTCCGGCATACCATCTGGCAGCTGATACTCGAGTTCTTTTCGATGATCTGGGACATCCTGCGCGGGAAGTTCAGTTGGAAAGAACGGAGCGAATACCGGAATATGCTGATTATGCTGATGATTTCCTGTATTCCGCTGCTTTTGGTAGTGGTGCTCAAGGATTTCTATGAGAGCTTTTCGACAGATAATGATATTGTCTGGGAAGGTATCTTTTTCCTCGTGACAGCGATTATACTGTTTATCGGTGACCACACCGGAAAACGTACCAAAGGCCCTGGTGATATTACCCCTAAAGACGCATTGACTGTCGGTGTTTTCCAGGCGATCGCACCGCTGCCGGGTGTTTCCCGCAGCGGTTCGACCATCTCTGGCGGCATGATTTCCGGATTTGATCGGGACACAGCTGTACAGTATTCATTCATTCTGGGTATTCCGGTCATCCTTGCAAGTTCGCTGATAGAACTGCTGGATGCGACTCCGGCAGATTTTGCAACTGGCATCGGACCAGTACTGGTCGGCATGGTGGTTGCTGCTGTTGTCGGCCTGCTGGCAATCAAGATGGTACGGTATATTTCGCGCAGTGACAAGTTTGGCATTTTTGTCTGGTACACGGCGATTCTGGGTGTCGTAGTCTGCGGCATTGGAATCTTTGAACGGATTGTAGGTATGAATATCGTCAGCTATCTGGCGGGTTAAGCGGATACATAGAGGAAAGGGTGTGAAAACAATGGCAGGTTCATCTTCCTCCGGAAAGTCGGCCAAAAAAGAAACTGCTAAAAAAACCAGCGGTAAAAAATCGACCCGTTCTTCCGGTTCTGCCAAAAAGGGCTCCGCCCGTTCAGGGGCTGCAAATGAAAGTCAGCTGCGCAGAAGCAACCAGCTTTTTGCAGTGATCCTGTTTTCGCTGGGCATTCTGCTGACGCTGTTTGCATTATTCAATGGACCGATGCTGTGGGGTGCAGTTCATCAGATGATGCGCGGTATTTTCGGCCCGATCAGTTATGTGGTAGGTCCGATCTGCATCGGTGTTTCACTGATGATTGCACTGGAAAAAAGTCATGCCGAGGTACACCTCAGAGTATGGGAACTGGTGGTACTGATGGTTCTGCTGTGCGGACTGAGCCAGTTCTTTTATGGATATCCGGCAGGTGACAGTTTCTTCGAGCGGATTTTGCAGCTGTATCTCAATGGTACCCGGCTGCGCAGTGGTGGATTGATGGCCGGTCTGACCGCATGGCCGCTGATGAAGGTATTGGGCAATACTGGCAGTTTGATCGTACATATCCTGCTGCTGTTCATCCTGGTGATGGCGGTGACAGGTGCGACGCTGCTGGAACTGATTGATTCGGTGCGCGGCCCGGTGCAGCGGCTGAAAGAAAGTTATGAGGATAATCAGGAAGTCCGCCGTGCACGCAGAGAAGCGCGTGAACAGATGATGGAAAGCCAGATGGCTGAGCGTGCGGATGAACGTGCTGCCCGGCTTGAGGAGAGAAAACGTCAGGCGATTATTGCTGAACAGGCCGGAAAACGATATGAGAGCCGGTTCAATATTGACGTTGCTATGTCGGATGAGGAAGCTCAGCAGGCTGCTCAGCAAGAACGCAGACGCGCAGATAAAAAAGCCGCTGCGGCGCAGGAAAAGAAGGAAAGCTCCGCACAGGGACTGGAACAGGCACTCAATCGGATTCGGAGCGAATCGGGTGAACAACCCACCGGTATGTCTGCTGAAAATGAAACTAAGGATAACAAGAATACCGGCAGTGAAACCGCTGCTCAGAATGATACGGCGGCCGCTGCCCATGTGGATGAGGATACAACAGGTAAACAGGGTGCCGATGAGCCTTCGCTGGATGCGATTATCGCGGCGTTTAAGAAAAAGCCTGCTGCCGGTGAGGATAAACCGGTACAGCCGGTTCTTAAAGAGGAAACAATTGAAGAGCCTGTCTTTACCGAAACCTCTGTTTCCTCCGGTGCGGCACCGGCTGTCTCGCTTTCTGCTGAACAGCCGCCGCTCAAGATGTCGTCGGCTAATCCCGAAGGAGTCGGCGAGACGATTGCTGAGCTGCTGGAAAGCCAGCCTGAACCGCCGCAGCCGGATATTCCTGATGATCTTCCCTTTGATCTCGATCAGGGAGATGTGATGAGTCAGCGGATGGGCAGTGCATTGCATGATATCCGCTCCGCACAGTCCGATATGCCTGCTGTCCAGCCGGAAGAACCGGCTACTGTGGAAAATGTGGAGCCGGAAGCACAGACAGAAGCTGCTGTTGCCCCGGTTGCAGCGGCTGCTCCTGTTGCTCCTCCGGTACAGCAGGAATACCGTCTACCGCCGGTCAGCCTCTTGAAATTACCCAAGAATACCAACAATGCCGACGTCAGCGAAGAACTGAAAATGAATGCGTCCAAGCTGGTTGAAACCTTGAAATCTTTCGGTGTACAGACCAGAATTGTCGATATCACCCGTGGCCCAACCGTTACCCGTTATGAGCTCCAGCCGTCGACTGGTGTCAAGATCAGTAAGATTACTGGTCTGGCAGATGATATCGCGCTGAACCTTGCAACTGCCGGTGTTCGTATTGAAGCGCCTATCCCCAATAAACCGGCAGTCGGTATTGAGGTCCCCAACCGGGTAACCGATACCGTTACCATTCGCGAGGTCATTGATTCGGAAGAATTCCGGAATGCACGCGGTGCACTTCCTGCTGCTTTTGGACGGGATATCGCCGGTCAGATTACCATTGGAGATATCGCTGCAATGCCGCATATGCTGATAGCTGGTACTACCGGTTCAGGTAAATCGGTATGTGTCAACTCGATTATCATCAGTTTGCTGTACCGTTTTGCTCCGAAAGATCTGCGGCTGATTATGGTCGACCCCAAGATGGTTGAAATGGTCATCTATAATGGCATTCCGCATCTGCTGGTGCCGGTCGTCACCGATGCGCGGAAAGCGTCTGGTGCGCTGGGATGGGCAGTTAATGAGATGCTGAAGCGGTATGCGACTTTCAGTGAACATGCTGTCCGTGATATCAAGGGATATAACCGTCTGGTGGAACGTGCAGCGGAAGGTGAACAGCAAACTGCCCAGCCGCTGGAACATATGCCGTATATCGTCGTCGTAATCGACGAGCTGTCCGACTTGATGATGGCTGCACCCAATGAAGTTGAGGATGCAATCTGCCGTATCGCTCAGATGGGACGTGCTGCCGGTATCAACCTGATTGTCGCGACTCAGCGTCCATCTGTTGACGTTGTAACCGGTCTGATTAAGGCCAACATTCCGTCCCGTATTGCGCTGACGGTTTCTTCACAGATTGACTCACGTACCATCATCGATACCAGCGGCGCAGAGAAACTGCTGGGTCATGGTGATATGCTGTACGCGCCGGTTGGCAAGAAACCGACCCGTGTACAGGGATGCTATGTAAGTGATGAAGAGGTCGAAGATGTCGTCAGGTTTATCAAAGAAAATCAGGCGACCGAAGTACAGTACGACGCTCGGATTATGGAAGAGATTGAACAGCGTGCGGCTGCTGAACCTGGCAGCAAGAAAGGCAAAGGCGGCGGTGAACCGTCATCTGATGGCGATTCCGACCCGCTGATTATGGAAGCCGTCGATGTGATTCTGGATGCCGGGCAGGCTTCTACCTCCTATTTGCAGCGCCGTTTGAAAGTCGGCTATGCCCGTGCGGCACGTCTGATGGACGAGCTGGAAGACCGCGGAATTGTTGGACCGCAGGATGGCTCCAAACCGCGCGAACTGCTGATTACCCGTTCCCAGTGGCAGGAAATCAAAGAAAGAATGGAAAATCCGTAAGTGGATTTTGACTGAGAGAGAAAGGTTAGGAGAGATATGCACGGTTTTTTACCTACTACCCGTGATGAGATGAACGCGGCTGGCCTGTCCCAGCTGGACTTTATCCTGATTACCGGAGACGCTTATGTCGATCATCCCAGCTTTGGTACGGCAATTATCTCCCGTGTAATTGAGGCAGAAGGCTTTTCGGTCGGCATTATCGCTCAGCCCGACTGGAGAAGTGATCGTGATTATACCCGTCTGGGACGCCCGAAATATGGGTTTATGATTAACTCGGGCAATATCGATTCGATGGTTGCCCATTATTCGGTTTCCCTTTCCCGGCGAAATTATGACGCCTATACGGCAGGCGGAAAACCGGGAAAACGTCCTGATCGGGCACTGACTGTATATTCAAAGGCGATCCGCCGGATTTACGGACCGGATATGCCGATTGTCATCGGTGGTCTGGAAGCGTCGCTGAGACGGTTTGCCCATTATGATTACTGGGATGATTCGGTACATCCGAGTATTCTGGTCGATGCACAGGCAGACCTGCTCAGCTTCGGAATGGGCGAGCTGCAAACCATCGAGATTGTGCACCGGCTGGCCGCAGGTGAAGATATCCATCAGATGCGGGATATCCGCGGAACCTGTTACCTCTGTGACCCGGAAGATACACCGTGGGGTGCCGCGCAGTGTCCCGATTTTGAGATTGTTTCCAGAGATAAGAAAAACTACTGCAAGGCTACTCGTATCCAGATGGACAACCAGGACGAGGTGTCCGGTAAAACCATCATTCAGCGGCACGGCGATAAAATGCTGGTGCAGAATCCGCCGATGCGGATGCTGACGACCGAAGAACTCGACCGGGTATATGATCTGCCGTATATGCGTACCTGGCATCCTTCTTATCAGGATGAAGGCGGCGTTCCCGGTTTACAGGAGGTTGAGTTCTCGATTGCCCATAACCGCGGGTGCTTTGGAGCCTGTAATTTCTGTTCGATTGCATTCCATCAGGGAAGACGGATTGCGGTCCGGAGTGTGGAATCGGTTCTCAAAGAAGCACGCCTGCTGACAACGCTGCCGGGATTTAAAGGGTATATCCATGACGTCGGCGGACCGACTGCGAACTTCCGCCGTCCGTCCTGCCAGAAGCAGCTGACTGCCGGACTGTGCAAGGGCGGCAAAAAGTGCCTTGCACCGACACCCTGTCCGGCACTGGAAGTCGATCATTCGGAATATCTGGACATGCTGCGGCAGATCAGACAGATTCCCGGAATCAAAAAGGTGTTTATCCGGTCGGGCATCCGGTATGACTATATGTTGGCTGGAAAAGATGACGGATTTTTGAAAGAACTGGTTGCGTACCATGTTTCCGGTCAGCTCAAAGTCGCGCCGGAACATTGCAGCGATCAGGTTCTGGACAATATGGGCAAGCCGCATATTGAGGTATATCGCCGGTTTGCGGAGATGTTTTACGATGAAACCAAACGCATCGGCAAAAAACAGTATCTGGTTCCTTACCTGATGTCTTCCCATCCCGGCAGTACCCTGCGGGATGCGGTAGAACTGTCCCTGTTCCTCAAAGAACATGGAATGCACCCTGAACAGGTGCAGGATTTTTATCCGACGCCCGGTACGGTTTCCACCTGTATGTTTTACACCGGCATGAATCCATATACGATGGAGCCGGTTTTTGTTCCTCGTACCAAAGAAGAAAAGGCTATGCAGCGTGCACTGCTGCAATATTTCCTGCCGCAGAACCACCGCCTGGTGGTCAAAGGACTGAAAATGGCAGGACGTACCGATCTGATCGGTACCGGTCCCGGCTGTCTGGTTCCGCCTTTAAAGGAGGAACAGCATTCTTCCGGTTCGTCGCCTAAAAAGGGAACGAAAAACGCTCGTCCATCGAATCGTCCCAACGCCCGTACAGGTTCTGCCGCCGCTCCCAGCCAAAATGGCAGACGTGGCCGGCAAAAGAATAACCGGAAAGGATGAGCGGTTTGGCAGAGAAAAAGAAAAGTAGTTCTTCTGCTTCCAAATCTTCCAAAACCGGCAAATCCACCCGCAGTAAGACGGTCCAGTATGCCGAACGGATTAACGGACAAACCAAAGCCATTGGTTCCAGCAGTTCCAGGAAAGCTGCTGGTTCGGCATCTTCTGCCTCGAAGAAAGGAGGCGGCAGTGTGAGTAGAAAAAGCAGTGCTTCAAAGGGAAGGTCTTCCCGAAGCAGAAAAAAGGGTTATAACTGGGGATTTATTATCGCAGGAGCAATACTGGTCAGTTCCTATATGATTATTGTGCTGTTCAATGGGTTTGGGCAGATGCACTGGGAAGAAAGCCTGAACGAACTGAAAAGCAGTTTTATGGGTGCTTTCCAGTCTGCCGGAGATCTGTTTAATCAGGTAGGAAAACAGCTGGGCAGCGGTTCCACTTCTGAAGACCTGATTCTGGATCCGCCGGTAGGTCAACAGGTACGGGTTCATTTTATTGACGTTGGTCAGGGTGAGTCGGTGCTGATTGAAGGCGGCGGAGAAAGCGTACTGATCGACGCGGGAGAAAATAATCAGGGTGAAACGGTACTGAGCTATCTGGAAAAAGCCGGAATAGATCAGCTGACTATGGCAGTCGGTACACATCCTCATTCCGATCATATCGGTGGAATGGATACCGTTATGCAGGGGATTACTGTCGGCAAGTTGCTGATGCCTGATCTGCCGGATGATCTGATTCCGACAACCAAGACCTATCTTTCGGTTTTGGATGCGGCAGAGCAGACGCAGACAGAAATGGTATATGCCTATCCGGGAGACAGCTGGCAAATCTGCGGCGGAAAACTGACGGTACTTGGACCGGTAAAGGATTATGATGACCTGAATGATGAATCTCTGGTCATGCGGTTTGATTATGGTGAGACAAGTTTCCTGCTGACAGGAGACCAGGAAGCGGATGCGGAAGAAGATCTGCTTGCTTCCGGTGCTGATGTTGATGCAGATCTGTTGGGAGTTGGGCATCATGGCTCATCGACCTCTACTTCACAGAGTTTTCTGGATGCGGTTTCGCCATCGGTTGCGGTAATCAGCTGCGGAGAAGGAAACGATTACGGTCATCCGCATATGGAAACGACACAGCGGCTGGAAGAAGCTGGCGTGGAAATCTACCGTACCGACCTTCAGGGCAGTATTGTTGCGACTTCGGATGGCCAGAAACTGACGGTTTCGACCGAAAAAGCCGGATAAGGGAGGCAAATGTATGCTGGTAATCGATCGGATTGAGGAAGGAAAGGCTGTCTGTGAAGATGAGGACGGACGTCAGGTTATCCTAGACAGAATGCCGGAAGGCGCGTCTGAAGGAGATGTACTTATGTACTCTGAAGAAGGACAGCTGACCGTAGATAAACAGCTTACCCGCATACGCCGCGAAAAAGCAGTGGCCCTGTCCCAGCGTATTCATGGCCGGAGAAGGAAAGAGAATACAACCTGACAAAAAAATCGGTTTTTTTTCTACATAATCAGCAGTCGGGAAAACGGTTTTTTTGCCGGGAAATGGTTGCAACTTATTGCCGGGATGTTGTATAATAAATACACTGAACCGATCGTATGCGCTCAAAAATTTGGGCGAAGGATAAAAAGACTACTGATGATATGGACGGTTTTCCGTCACGGAAGGGAACGGTGACTTGGTTTGGCAACCCAGTACAGTGTAACGCTCGCAAAGATTATCCGGGAATTTTCACTTGAAACAGTGTATACTCCTGATGACCCTGCAAACATTAAAATTTCTTCAAATAACATCAATCGACCCGGGCTGTTTATCAATGGCTTTTATGAGTATTTCGACAGCGAAAGAATCCAGATTCTGGGTAAGATGGAAAATGCTTTCCTTCTGGATTTGCCCAAAGATGTCCTTCGGGAACGGATGGACAAGCTGTGTGCTTATCATGTGCCGATGGTTATTGTCACCCGTGGGCTGGAAGTTTTGCCCGAACTGCGGGAGGCTGCGGAAAAATATCATGTGCCGCTGCTGACGACTGAGGAAACGACCACCAACCTGACGGTTTCAATGATTAGTTTTCTGAATGTCGAGCTGGCACCGCGTATTACCCGGCATGGCGTTCTGGTCGAGGTTTACGGCGAAGGTATCATGATTACCGGTGATTCAGGCGTTGGCAAGAGTGAATGCGCGATGGAACTGGTCAAGAGAGGCCATCGTCTGATTGCGGATGACGCGGTCGAAATTCGTAAGATTTCCAATAAACGTCTGGTTGGTACATCTCCGGATAATATCCGCCATTTTATGGAGCTGCGCGGCGTCGGTATCATCAATGCCAGACGTCTGTTCGGTATGGGTTCGGTCAAGACCAATGAAAAGATTGATATGCTGGTTCATCTGGAACAGTGGAATCCGGAAAAGGTATATGACCGGATGGGAATGGAAAATGAATATACCGAGATGCTGGGTATCCGTATTCCTGCGCTGACCATTCCGGTTAAGCCGGGACGTAACCTTGCCATTATCATTGAAGTCGCGGCTATGAATAACCGTCAGAAGAAGATGGGATACAATGCCGCAAAAGAACTGCTGCAAAAACTGGGTATGCCGGTTGAAATGATCGGCAATACCGAGGAAGTTGAAGACAACGACTGGGATTTTTAACAGCAAAAACAGACCCGGCCGGTACCGTAATTATGGACTGTTCCCAGATGAATAGACAGAGAAAAAAGGAACCT
>DVLW01000262.1 GCA_018715285.1 Candidatus Faecivivens stercoripullorum
TGCTCATTCAGAAATTCGGTCAGTTCACTTTCAGAGGAAAAGGTCGGCAGGGCAGCACATGCACTGCTGTCGTTTACAACCTCCTGCTCAGAACATCCGAGAAAAGTCAGGCTCATGAATAGTGCCAGACAAACGGCGGTTAATCTTCTTTTCACAGCAGTTTCCTCCTTTGCAGACCTGACATATGGGCATTTGCGGTTAAGTAAATCCGGATATATAGTTGGACCATCTCCGCTTTATGTTTTCATTATACCGATTACGGTAATAAACGTCAATATATGTCTGCATATTTTAAAGAAGTATATTTTTGACATACGTCATAAAAAACAGTTCAGTATAAATCCGTCCTGCCATATACAGCCGCAATGGATGCTCGTACTTGACAGTGTGAGACCAGCTGCGGTACAATGAGAAAAAACGCGGGAAGGGGAACCCTTTGATGAAAACAATCTATTATCATGCCAAGCTGTTCGGCGCAGATGAAAATGCCGATGCTTTTGCAATAGCGGATGGGAAATTCTTACAAGTTGGACGTTCGGAGCAGCTGCTTGCATCGGCTGCTCCGGAAGATATTCTCTGCGACATGGGCGGCAGGTTCGTCACGCCCGGATTCAACGATTCCCATATGCATCTGCTGGGATTTGGTGCACGGCTGTCCGGGTGCGCGCTGGAAGGTACCCGATCGATTGCACAGCTTCAGCAGGTACTCGCTGATTTTATCCGGGATACTCATCCTGCCGATGGACGCTGGATTGAAGGTCGCGGATGGAACGAAGACTATTTCCCGGGGAATGAGGGAACGCCTGTCCGGCAGGATATCGACGCGGTATGTTCCGATCATCCGGTATGCCTGACACGATGCTGTGGACACTGCCTTGTTGCCAATACAAAGGCGCTTGAGATTGCCGGTATCGATGAAAATACGCCTCAGCCTGAAGGCGGACGGTTTGAACTCGGGCCGGACGGCAAACCAAACGGCATCTTCCGTGACGGTGCAATGAGCCTGATTCGCAGTAAAATTCCGCTGCCGGATAAAAAAGCAATGGGAGAAATGCTCAAAAAGGGAATGCGTCAGCTCAATCAGGCCGGAATTACCTCCTGTCAGACGGATGATTTCGCAACCTTTTCAGAGCTTCGGTGGGAAGATGTGGTTGACGTCTTCCATGAACTCGAACAGGCCGGTGAAATGACTGTCCGGGTATATGAACAGTGCCATTTCCATTCTGCCGAAGAAATCCGTAAATTTATCGCAGCCGGTTTTTCCACCGGTGTCGGAAGCAATCTGTTTAAAATAGGGCCGGTCAAGCTGATGGCGGATGGTTCACTCGGTGCCCGTACCGCACGGCTTCGGGATGGATACGCCGACGCGCCGGGTGAAAAAGGACTGCTGATTTATCCGCAGTCCCAGCTGGATGAGATGATTGCCGCGGCTCACACGGGCGGTATGCAGGTTGCTGTCCATGCAATCGGGGATGAAGCGCTGGACTGCGTGCTGGATGCATGGGAAAAGGCGTATGCTTCCTGTCCGCGGGATGACCACCGGAGCGGCGTAGTGCATTTGCAGATTACGGCTCCTGACCAGCTGGAAAGACTGCGCAAAGACCAGCTGATCGGCTATATCCAGCCGGTTTTCATCGACTATGACGCACGGATTGCCGCAGCGCGTGTCGGTGAGGAACGCGCCGCAACCAGCTATGCTTTTGAGACGATGCGGAAGATGGGTATTCCCGTTTCCAGCGGTACCGACTGTCCGGTCGAGAATCCGCTCCCGATGCGTGGTGTTCAGTGTGCCGTGACCCGTCAGCCGCTGGATGGCGGTGTACCGCCGTTCAATCCCGGAGAAGCGATGTCGCTTTTCGATGCGCTGGAAAGCTATACAGCCGCAGGTGCCTATGCTTCGTTTGAGGAAGATATCAAGGGTAAAATCCAGCCTGGGATGCTCGCCGACTTTACCGTATGGAGCGCAGACCCGTTTGAAACCAGTCCGGAAGAACTTTCGCAGATCACCGCAAGAGAAGTCTACCTCGGCGGCAGATGCGTCTATATGTCCGAATAAGTTCCGGTATCAATCGAAAGGAGACGGATGATGGGAATATTCAAAATCCGCGCAGATGACTTTTCCTGGATAACCGGAAAAGAGGACGACCCGACTGACCGCTGCCTGCATGGACATGTTACGGTACAGATCGGGCAGACAGTGCTTGAGGATGACGGAACGGTCAGCGCGACGGCACTTTATCTGCTCAAATCGCTGACCGAGGATAAAATCATGAATGACAGCTGTATCCAGATGATACCCTGCTGCGGTTTTTTCATGCTTGCCAATCCCAGTCTGACCGAAGTTACGATCATCGGCTGTGATTCGGGTACCGACTGGTCGGTGATTCATGAGGATGGACGGGTGAAACTGGTGCTGGAATCGGGTGAAACCGAATATGTCGACTTTGCCGACTATCAGGCAGAGGTCTTCCGGTTTGCCGACAGTATCGAAAACTTTTACCGCTCCTGCAAACCGAAAGAAATCCCGGATGACAGCTTCGAGCGGGATGGTTATACCGCATTCTGGAATGAGTGGCACCGGCGGAGAAACGGAGGGAATTGACCGATGGATATCGTCTGGAAAACTGCGTCCGAAATTCCTGTCAGCCTGCATGATATGCGGGTGTGCAAAATCCAGCCGGTTGGTGATGATCTGAAATTCTCTTTTGAATATGGGTATATCCTGCTGGGAGAACCAGCACAGCAGGTGGATGGGGATATGCTGATCGAAAGGGCAGACTCGGAGGACTGTTCGGTATGGCTTTTGAGCGATAATGGAAGATACGGCAGTTTTCAGGGAGAAAAAATGACGCTGACCGACTTCCTTAAAAATTATCCCGACTTCACTTTTGAGATTCTGGATGAGCTGTACGGCTATAACATGGCCAGCTTCACCGGGTATCTGTCGCTTGACGGCAGGGAAAATCTGATCGAAGCCAGTTTTTCCATCTATTACACCGGCAGCATCGTCTACCAGCTCAGGGATTAAATACACAACAAAAAGGCAGGCCGTCTTTTCAGACAAGCCTGCCTTTTCATATTATGCAGCAAAATTATTATTCATACAGCGGATATTTTGCACACAGCCCGGTAACTGTCTCGCGGACAGCTTCCTTGTTTGCCTCAAAGTCAGCCGCAATCTTATAGATGCAGTCGGCGATGACGTCCATATCATCTTCCTTGAAGCCACGGGTGGTAACCGCAGGTGTGCCCAGACGGACACCGGAAGTGATGGTGGGTTTCTGGGGGTCATTCGGGATGGCGTTCTTATTGGCGGTGATATACACCTCATCCAGATTGTGTTCCAGTTCCTTGCCGGTCATCTTCATATTGCGCAGGTCGAGCAGCATCAGGTGGTTGTCGGTACCGCCCGAAACCAGCTCCATACCTCTACGGGTCAGACCATGGGCAAGTGCGTCAGCATTGCGGACGATCTGGGTCTGGTATTCCTTGAATTCAGGTTTGAGCGCTTCACCGAAGCAAACTGCTTTACCAGCGATAACATGCATCAGAGGGCCGCCCTGAGTGCCCGGGAAAATTGCCTTGTCGATCGCTTTAGCCAGGCTTTCACGGCAGAGAATCATGCCGCCGCGGGGACCACGCAGTGTCTTATGGGTAGTTGTGGTGACGACATCAGCATAGGGGACAGGATTCGGATGCAGACCAGCTGCAACCAGACCGGCAATATGTGCCATATCGACCATCAGGTAAGCGCCGACCTCGTCAGCAACCTCTCTGAACTTGGCAAAATCGATGGTACGCGGATAAGCAGATGCACCGGCAACAATCAGTTTGGGTTTATGCTCCTTTGCCAGCTTCATCAGGTTGTCATAGTCAATTCTGCCGGTCTGCGAATCGACGCCATACGGGATGACATTGAAATACTTACCCGAGATATTGACCTTGGAACCATGGGTCAGGTGTCCGCCTTCATCCAGGTTCATGCCCAGGATGGTATCACCCGGCTGGAGCAGTGCAAAGTAAACGGCGATATTTGCCTGAGCGCCCGAATGAGGCTGGACATTTGCGTGTTCAGCGCCGAACAGCTCACAGGCACGTTTTCTGGCAATTTCTTCCACGATATCGACGCATTCACAGCCGCCGTAATATCTTCTTCCGGGGTAACCTTCGGCGTATTTGTTGGTCAGGATACTGCCCATTGCGGCCATGACAGCAGGGGAGACAATATTTTCACTGGCGATCAGTTCAATATTGCGGCGCTGTCTGGCGAGCTCTTTCTGCATCGCGGAAGCGACTTCAGGGTCAGTTTTGCCGACGAGGCCGATCGAATCGAGTAAATCTGCGTACATGTAAAATCCCTCTTTCTTTTCACGTGGGCAGCCGCAGCTGAGCCCGGCATTGGGACAGCAAAGCCGTTACAGTGCCGTCCGGAGCGTTAATTTTGCCTATATTATACCCTATATTATCTCTTTTTGCAAGGGATATTGTATGATTATCCAACTAATTGTCTGCTGTCTTCTGCTCACGGTCAGAAAGAAAAATCTGTTTCGACCGGGTAATGGTCAGAAAGGAATTTACCGTCCTGTTGGTCATCCCACAGGCTGGTGCCGGTATGTGCGCCGATAAAAGGCTCACTGGCAAAGATATAGTCGATCTTGATGGAATCTTCCGGCTGACCGTAGCCATGGAAGGTGATACCGGTATCCGCGGTCAGGTCTTTCAGGCCGAGTGTCTGGCCTTCTTCTCCAAACAGCGGCTGGAGTTCAGGGTCATCCGGTGCGGCGTTAAAGTCGCCCATCAGCAGAATCGGCAGGGGATTGGTCTCGTTATCCTCCCGGATAACCGCCAGCAGCTGACGAAGACCGGCTTCTCTTGCTTCGGCGCAGAGGTGGTCGAGATGGGTATCATAGATGCGTGCGGTCAGCTTCTGTTCAGGGAAGTATACTTCCGCGACGACACAGGTTCTCGGGCACTGGCTCTGGATTTCAAACCGTGAGCCGGGAACCGCAGGTGTCGGTGAAAGCCAGAACGCACTGTAGGAAAGCAGTTCCAGATCATTGCGTACCGCGATCATCGGGCGTTCTCCGCCGTAATCGGCGTCCCTGCCATGACCGACAAAGGTATATTCCGGCATATGTTTGCGCAGCCAGTCGGCCTGATGAGGGAGCAGTTCCTGAAAACCGATAACTTCCGGGCGCTCCTGATCGATTTTGTTCAGAACCCTGTCCCGGCGGAATTTCCATGCGTTGATACCGTCGCCCTTGGGAAAACGCAGCTTTGCCTGAGAACCGGCGTGTTCGATGGCACCCTCGGGCAGCTGGGCAATCATTTTGCGGAAAGCGTCGTCGTCCACCGGCTGAATATCACAGCGAATATTGAATGATACTATTTTCATGATAATCCTGCCTTTCTCTGATCGGATTATCTACAGTATACCGCCCTGCGGCATTTTTTTCAATCGATTTTCAAAATTTGCCCGTTTCCGACCATCAGCCGACTACAGGTAATCTTCGGCAAAATGTGGTTTTTCGGTTCCGGGTTTGCAAAAACAGATGGCAGAAAATACCGGTAGCAGCAGTAAAAACTGGGTGTTATGACTGCTTTTCGATTGATTGTTCAAAAATACACCTATCAATTTAACTGATTTTGTGGTAAAATAAAAAAGGCCATATGGGCATAAACTCATAAGACAGGATGTGGATAGTATGATTTCAACGCTGAATAGATGGAAACGGCTGCTTGTACCGTGTCTGGCAGCTGCCCTGCTTTTAGCCGGGTGCAGCACTGCCGGTGAGACTGATGCGGATGTCGAAGAGTTTCTGGGTGTGCAGCTGCAATCCCAGACAACCGAACTGACCGCTCAGGACGCGCTGAAAAAAGCACAGGACTTTATCGATGCGGCTGCTCCCGATCAGTTCCAGCTTTCCCTGACCTCAGAGGAAACCCAGACGGTCGGTACCCAGCAGCTTTATATGATCCAGCTGACCACCCAGGTCGGCGGTGCGGCTTATGACCCTTCTCTCGGAGTCGACGCGGCAAGCGGGATTCTGTATTCCTGTTATGCCGACGGAACCCTTAAACCGGCCGCTGAGGATGAACATTGGGAAAGTATCACCGAAATGGCCAGCCTTACTCCGGAAGAACAGCAGAACCTTACCGAGGCTAATAACTACGCCAGCCAGATTCTGGAAGATGGAACAACAGACTTTGTCCTGACCCTCAAGACCGGACGGTATGTCTATGCGGACGGCAACGCCGTGTATGTCGGGTATGGCGGCAATGTCCAGCAGACCCTGTTCCATGACGGCAATGAAGGGGTTGTCGTGGATGAAACCACTTTGCTGGCACGGGATATGAACTTTGACGGATATGAAGATATCCTACTGGCGACTTCCAGCGGCGGCGTAAACAGCTATTATTATCTCTGGCTGTGCGATCCTGCGGAAGGAAATTTTGTCGCCTATCCTGATTTTGAAAAACTGGCATCGCCGACACCCAACGCCGAAACCAGCCGGATCAGCACCTATGAACGCGGCAGTGCTTCCGATTATACCCAGGGTGTCTGGGAATGGGATGACACCGGTATGCTGGTGGAAGTCAGCTCCTATCAGGTTGCGAGTGATGAATCAGGCAATGTGACTATTTCCAGCACCGATGAAGCTGGCGAGACGACCGAGTTTACCGTCACCAGTGAGGAGTACACCACCGTTAATGAACTGATGTCCGGTGCGCTGGTGGATTACTGCATCAGCCGTTATGGCGGAAGTGAGCAGCGTGCCTTCACCTTTGAAGGAATGAAAGAGGTCACCGATATCAACTGTTATTCTGTGCTGGTGACCGAAGGCGGAACACCTACCGTCCGGCTGTTTGTCGATGAAAGCAAGACGTATATGGTCATGCTGGACGAGGACTGCGACGGTACACCCGAAGAAACAGTTAATATCAATGAATAACCGGTAAGTAAAAAGGGAATGCGGTGAAGATGCAGATCACCACATTCCCTTTTTGTATCATCAGACCATAAAAAATTCCCGAACCGTCCAGTTCGGGATTTTTTCTTTTACATCAGAATCGGCTGGTCTCCAAAAGACATCGTAGAAGGCATATGCTCTCTGCCGCCGCAGATGACCTCTACCAGATAGTCAATGTACGAATCGACCCGGGATTTCAGCCAGTCAAAATGATCTTCCAGCAGACTTGTATAGGATTTACAGCAGTGCATTTCCGACAGATCAGCCGCGCCAACGCTGCCAACGCTGATCGAAGCCGCGATGGATAATGCGATAACAGCAGCAGTTACTCTCTTTTTCATATCGACCATACCTTTCTTGCATTTATATTGTTGAATCATTGGAATCAATAGCCAACAATTAAATAATATCAGACGTTTCAGTAAAAGTCAATCGATTTTTAATTATATTTCCGAATTTTGGCAGCTTGTACAGTTATTATGTAATATTTTGTATATTGATGCCGGTGGGCTAATATAGTTATTGATCTTTTACCGGCCGGTTTTCACTGGCTGCGATGGAATCCAGAATCTGGTCAACGACCATTTCAGGCGGTTGTGTGGCGTCGATATCTATTCCGTTTTCGGGCAGTCCGTCACCGGTTTTATACAGGTATTCGATCAGCGCCCGCTGTTCAGGATTGCCGCCCCAGTTATCCGGTGGACGTCGGTCGAGCCGATGCCGCAACGTATCGGCATCAATCCGCAGGATAAATACGCCGTCAAACCAGTCGATAAACCGGTGAAAATTCCTCGAACCGCCGCAGAAAAAGGTCACCGGCTGGCTTTTGTCGCAAACCAGCTGATGCACTTTCTCAATATCCCAGATGTGGTGTTCATGGCTCCGTCCGGGCAGAGGAAGACCGGTTTCCGGGTCGCCCTGATAGGCAAGCTGGCGGTCGCCGTGGATAGCCTGAAAACCTCTGCGCAACAGTTCGTCACAAACGGTTGTTTTCCCGGAACAGGACACTCCTTCAATCAGGTAATTCCTTGCGCCCATTGCAGCTCACCATCAGGTATTATCGCTGTCCGGCGGCTGGCCATCGTGTGCCGCCCACTGGCAGTCGGTCAGCTGCATTTGGGTAAAGGCCGCTGTGAAGGAAGAATCCTCCGGGCTGCATGCGTAGATGCCAAACGAAATTTTATCCTGTGCTTCCCACATATGACAGATTCTCATCTGCCGCCAGCTGTGCCCGTCTTCCGAGCAGTCGACGCAGAAGTCATCTTCCCGTCTGCTGAGACGGTACCAGATGGATTTGACCGACGCATCGATTTCAGTAGTTGCCCAGTCGGAATATCCATGGTTGGTGACGACGCTGCCCAGATGCTGGAACCGCTCGTTTTCATATTCCACCGATGCCTTGAGCCAGTTGTCGCTGTCCAGATAGACCACTACGCCGCACTGGTCAAAGCGGTGTTTGCTGTCAAATTCTGTTTTGACGATAAAGGAAAAGTATTTTTCATCGGTCGTCATCTGGAGCACAGGCGCATTGTCATTCCGGAAATGGTAATAGGTGCGCTGCCAGAGGTCGGTGTGCGGCAGGGTGACAATTTCAATCCGGTTGTCGGAGATCTGAAACTGTGCGGGCTGCCTTGTCCATTGCAGTTTGGCTGTATCAAAACACATGGTCGGTACCTCCTTTAAGATATCATCCGTTCACGACTGGCTGGGCGGATGTCCCAAGCAGCAGTGCACAGAACGCTTTTTCGGTAAAAGTTTTGTTTTCCGTCATTTCTCTGACCAGTGCCGCGACGTTGTCCTCGTCGTGCTCCACCTCACGGGAATAGCTGACGGCCAGCTTTTCCAGTTCACTTTCGGTCATATCCTGTCCCAGCGTGCGCACCGCCAGCAGACTGAATACCGCGAATTTGACCAGTCCCAGCAGGGTATCATCCTCAGCATCGGGGTAGGCTGCGCGGGCAAAGTACCGGAACAGGAAGGTGAACAGCAGATTCTGTTCAAATCCGGCATTCAGTGCATTCACTGTCCGGTCGCCGGAATTTTCCGATTCAAGACAGTTGACGAGCTGCTCTTTCCAGCTGTCCTTGAGGATATCCAGTTTCAGAAGTTCGGTAAGCAGGTCACTTCTTTTCACTGCCGTTGCCATCGAGCAGCGGCTGCGGCATTTTTTCAGCTGAGCAAGCATCTGATGCGGGTCAAAGCTGTCGCAGAGTGCCTGAATATCTTCCCAGCGCTGCTCGCGGATCAGCTTCTGACCTTTTCTTGCCAGCCGCAGAAGCAGCGCACAGCGATGGTCCATCGGGAACTGAGAACGCTGAATCAGGTCATAGGCGGTTTCCCGCAGCTGGATGACGGCAAAGTAACGGTCAGCGTCCATATCATTAAGGGATGGGGGAATGTCGGGATGGTTTTCGGATGTAAAATGGATTTTCCCTTTTTGAGAAAAGATAATCCGTGCCGCTTCCGGACAGGAGATGGAAATTCCCATCTCTCTTGTACCGCCGAAGTCGTGGATAAACCGGGGATAGATATGACAGGTCCGGCAGAGCGCTTCTTCACCCATTTCCGCCTGAATATCACATAAATTGCGGTCATTCAGAAACGGACAGCGTCCGTCCGGGTTGCAGTGAAAGCAGGTTTCACCGTCCTCGACCATCATCATCCCGCGGATACGGTCACCCAGCGGCGTTTGCAGCGCACGGTATCTGGCTTCACTCTCCGGGTCGACGACGACTTCCCATCCGGCACAGCAGGTTTCGGGACAGTCGGAGGCGATGCAGTGAAACTGCGAAAAATAGGCTGGGGTCACAATCTTCATGTCACATCTTCCTTTTTGTAAGTTTTATCCCCTTCGAGTTTGCAGAGGGTTTCTTCCAGCTGGGCAATATTGCGGTCATATTGCGGCGCAAAGTCCTGCCGGAAATCATAGTCCAGATAAAGCGCACGAATGATTTTCCGGCGCAGATATTTGATTTCAATCGGCCGCAGCCGCTTTTCCAGCGCTCTGACCCGTGAGGAGAGTGCCAGACAGTCCCGTGCCCATCGCAAATCCAGCTCTTCCCGTTCCAGTGTCGAAAAGCTGTCCAAATATTCCCGTAAGGTCAGCGTGACCTGATGTCCGCTGCACCCGGTATCCTGCGCAAAATAGTGAATACACCGGCGGCGTACTTCCGGGTCTGCCGGGTCGGTTCCCGGTTCAAAGTCAATCGACTGACCGAGCGGATACAGCGCACAGACCAGCGGTTTATGGGAATGGATTGCACAGCTGCTTTCCGCCGTCAGAAACGGACAGTTGCCATTATCCCGTCTGGGCCGGATGCGGATGACCGGCAGCCGGGTGGAATTGCCGGTATAACTCTGGCAGAAGGCGTCGATCACCATCTGAGCGGGAAGTGAAAACCGGCAGCAGAGCCGGTACAGATCATATCCTGACAGTATGATATCACTGCGTTTGCGGCAGCAGTCGCCGCATCCCTGGCACTGGAAAGAGAAGATATCCTCCAGCCCGATGTCCGGGTAATCGGTACCGGGCGGAAGCTGTGCGCCAAGGTCAAATTTTGGTTGGTTCATAGCGAGATTCCTTATCATCGTCATTTTTAAAAGTGAGCCTGCGTAACATGCCGACGCAGTCCCATCAGCAATCAAACACAATAAAACCGGTGTCTTCTGAGCTTACCGCTCGAAAAAACACCGGTTACATCAGTCTGTCAGCAATCCGACAGATCAGTTTTTCAGACTCTGAAGCGGAGCAGGGATTCTGCCGCCGCGGTGGATAAAGATGTCCGGCTTGGTATAATTGACCTTCATGACCGGACCGGCGCCCAGAAGTCCGCCAAAGGACAGCTCGTCTCCGATCGATTTGCCGATTGCCGGGATGACACGGACAGCGGTGGTCTTGGAGTTGACCATGCCGATAGCCGCTTCGTCAGCGATAATAGCCGAGATCATTTCAGCAGTCGTATCGCCGGGAATGACGATCATATCCAGACCGACCGAGCAGACAGCGGTCATCGCTTCCAGTTTTTCCAGCAGCAGGTTTCCGCAGCGTGCAGCGTCGATCATGCCGGCGTCTTCCGAAACCGGGATAAACGCACCGGACAGTCCGCCGACGTGGGAAGAAGCCATAACGCCGCCTTTTTTTACAGCGTCATTGAGCAGTGCAAGGGCAGCGGTGGTACCGTGGCAGCCGCACATTTCCAGACCCATTTCTTCCAGAATGTGTGCGACCGAGTCACCGACAGCAGGTGTCGGTGCAAGCGACAGGTCGACGATTCCAAACGGAACGCCCAGTTTTTCACTGGCTTCCTTGCCGACCAGCTGACCCATACGGGTGATCTTGAAAGCCGTCCGTTTGACCAGATCGGCAACTTCTGTCAAATCTGCGTCTTTCGGGAGTTTTGCCAGTGCTGCGCGTACAACGCCAGGACCGGAAACGCCGACATTGATTTCACAGTCAGGTTCGCCGACACCATGGAAAGCGCCTGCCATAAAGGGGTTGTCCTCAACCGCATTGCAGAAAACAACCAGTTTTGCTGCACCGATGCAGTTGCGGTCAGCGGTCAGTTCAGCGGTTCTTCTGACGATACCGCCCATCATTTTGACCGCGTCCATATTGATACCAGCCTTGGTCGAACCGACGTTGACCGAAGAACAGAGGTGGTCAGTAACTGTCAGCGCCTCGGGAATCGACTCGATCAGCGCACGGTCACCGGCTGCAAAGCCTTTCTGTACCAGCGCGGAATAGCCGCCGATAAAGTTGACGCCGCAGGTATTGGCGCATTTTTCCAGAGTCAGCGCATATTTGACCGGGTTACCGCCCGAAGCGGCCAGCGGTACAGCAATCGGCGTGACTGAAATACGCTTGTTAACAATCGGGATACCGTATTTTTTCTCGATTTCCTCACCGGTTGCAACCAGATGCTCCGCTTTGCGGCAGACCTTATCATATATTTTCTCACAGCTTCTGTCGATATCTGCATCGCAGCAGTCGAGCAGCGAAATGCCCATTGTAATGGTGCGGATATCCAGATTTTCCTCCTGGATCATCTGGATGGTTTCCATAATATCATGTACGTTTATCAAAAATAACCCGCCTTTCCTGCAATTGAAGATGCGGCACAACGGTTAAAAACATCCTGTTCGAGGCGTTTTTAACCAATCAGATCGTGTGCATCGAATTGAAGATATCCTCATGCATGACATTGATGACCAGTCCGGCCTCCTTGCCGTAACCGGTAACCTGATCGGAAAAGTCCGAAAAAGTGCAGGTGATGGCGGAGATGTCGACCATCATAATCATGACGAACATATCCTGAAGAATCGTCTGGGTTACATCGACGACATTGACTTTGTTTTCGGCGCACAGAGCGCTGACTTTGGCGAGGATGCCGACTGTATCTTTACCGACGACCGAAATAATAGCACGCATAAGCTACCTCCTGATTCGATAATGGACGCTGGGCCCGAATCTGTTTTCTTTATTATAGCTGAAAGCAGCCATAAATGCAAGGATTCACCCGGCAAATTGCAAAATTCTGCACAATCCCGTTTATTTTACCGAAAATTCAGTCGAAATCCGGCTTGTCTATAGAGTTTTCGCCAGAAACCCCGTCCACAATTCGGGCATATTTGCACCGAATCCCGGCTATACTGGAAATATCCGCAAAGCCAAATACATTTGCGGCAGAAAATTACCGGGAAGGATGAACACAGGATGCTGGGTAATGGGGACGAAGAGCAGGTCATGCAGGAAATTGCGGAAACGCTCAGGCAGCAGCAGGAGCAGGACCGCTCGTACGGGAAAATTTATGAGACACAGCTGGCACCAAAAAAGGGGATGAATGGCGGCGTAACGTTTGCGCTGACCTTTGGTATCAGTCTGGCGGTTTTGCTGCTGATTATGCTGATTGTGCTCTCCGGCACCAGCCGAAACGGAGAGCTGTTTGGTTCAAATGAAAGCTCGCAGCCGCTTTCCGGAACCAACCTGTCAGCCGACCATTCGCTGGACAGTTATCATCCGACGATGGAAGACGATAACCGGCTTTTGGTAGTCATCAATGGGGGAGAGGACGCACAGTCCCATTACTGGCTGCTGCGCATCAGTCCAACTTCCGGTGAAATGACGGTACTCACCTTCCCGGACAGTCTGTCATCCGGTGAAGAAACGCTTCAGCAGGCGGCTGGTTCGTTTTCGGATGCACAGCAGGCAGTGCAGAAAATTTTCGGAGAGGACAGTGTCGACCGTGTCGTATGGTTTGAGCGGGAAAATGCCGAAAAGATGATTACCGCACTCGGCGGAATGGAATGGGAATTCCACGATCGCTATCAGAGTGAATCACTGGATATCCCGGTCGGACGGCATCTGCTGGACGGTGGGACACTGATGCAGCTGCTGGATGAATCGGCATCCGGACAGCAGCCCTCAGCCGGTCAGCTTCCATCCGGCGCTGATATCCTCGCGGCTTTTTTGGGACAGCGGTTTACGGCCTCCGCATTCAATCGGGATGACGGTCTTTTTGAGACGCTGGTCAGCTGGAGTGAGGGAAACATTTCGGTAATGGATTACTATAACGGTAAAAAGTTCCTGCGATGGTTTTTGTATATGGGTGCAGGTTACCAGACAATCGCCGTCGGTGAGACGGGAAATACCGTCCTCTCGGATGGCGAACGCCAGCTTGCAAGGGAACGACTGGGTTTATCCGCGTCTGAGTAACCATCCGGCCGCAAATACCGCACCGCAGACGACTTCCGCTGCCAGCATCCGAAGCAGGAAACGCCTGAGGTCAGGCGCTTTTTTGCCGTTTTTCAGGCAGTTCCAGATTCGCCCAGAATTGCGGATACTGTTTCCCGCAGCCCATACCGTCACCGGCAGCAATAGACCAGGCATCAGCAATATTCCGTTCTGTACCGTCAGCAGGTCACCTTTTTCCGCCCATATTCCGGCTACAACGCATCCGGCGCCAATTCCTTCCGCCAGCAGCGCCGCGAGAGTCCCTGCCTGTCCGGCGGCCGAAAAGCCGCACCAGCCGATAAACAGCAGTATCAGGGCAGCCGACAGGCAGCTCTGTTCCATCGACGGCATCACCTGAATACCGCTGCTGCATCCCAGCCATACTCCAGCCGCCATGATTCCCCATAATGCCGCTGTCAGCGGTGTGATACTGGAGGATGAAACAGTCCGCGGCGGTGCATAAAACATCTCCGGACGGCTTTGTGACGGCTGTTCAGCAAAAGCTTGGCGGTCAGTTTCAGGGATACCGCTGTCGGGTTCACGCGGTTGTCCGGTATATGTTGTGGAATTGACAGGTTTGGAATGAACAAAACTTTCGTCCTGATTTCCGGACGCGGCGGCACGGGCGGGAGAATAAAAACTGGTCGGTGTGTTACCAGGTGTTCCGGCAGTATACATCATTGGACAGCGCTCCTTTCACTTGGTCAATCTGTATGCGCTGACCTTTTTGGATATGCCTTTGCCGGGACAGGCGCAAAAAATCCCATCTTCCACCACAATGGAAGATGGGATTTTCCCGTTATTCAGCAGTAACCCGTTCAGTCTGCCAGTGAACCCATCGGGTCCCAGGGATTGAGCACAATCGGTTTCTGATCCAGCAGAGATACTTTTTCGCCCAGTGTATCGCGGCTGACGACTGCCTGATAGACATACTGGTCAAACCAGCTGTCGGAGCATACATAATAACCTTTGTTGCCTTTTTCATCGCCCCAGCTGTTTTCGATCTTCCAGCGTACCGGAGCGCCGTTTTCATCCAGGGCTACGCCGCTGATGACCATCGCATGGTTCATTGCCGAGAACCAGTAATCCAATCCATCTTTCTTGCTGATATCGAGGTCCAGACCGGTCAGCAGCTCATAATCAAAGCTGCCGGTATCCCACAGGCCGTCCTCACGGCATCCGCATTTTCCGACGTCACTGCCGAACCATACCAGCTGACCGGCTTTGAGCTGATGGATAATCAATTCTTTAAATTCGCTCATCGGCAGGTTCAGGTAGCATACGTCCCGTCCGTCGACGACATTGCCCAGCATCGAAACGGTGTATGTACGGTAATAGGGTTTGTCGTCGGTCGGTGCGTTGATAATCGAAATGGTATCCGACACCATTTCGCCGATGTACCGTTCATAGAAGCTGGAAGGTGTGTAACCGCGTTCGATATGATAAGTGCCGGTGCGGTCGATGTATTCAAAGTCGAAATGTTTGGGCGGTTCGCTGTAGCAGCTGCAAAGGTAGCCGTATACCTTATCCAGTACCGATACCTTGTATTCATCTACTTTTTTCATACCGCTGCCCTGTGCCATCATTTCCCGGATATGGATAGCGGCGTTTTTCAGGCTCTGGTTGAGCATCCGGTTCATCATCTGGGTATTGGAGCTCTGCGCGGTTTCAGGCATAGCGTCCTTGGGGATGATGCCGTATTTTTCTACGAGGTTGACGAACATATCCCACTGACCGCCGTCATGGACACCGGTCGTCAGGATATGGTGGACGACCCGGTCATCTGCCGGAAGGGTAGCGGTCTGGATGATGGATTCAAGGAAATAATTTGCGCGTTCAAACTTATCCCAGAAAGCGGCGTAGCTCTGGGAAAGCTCAAATTTATCGAGGTTTTTCTCTTTGGCAATCTTCTCCCGCAGGACGTTTAAGGACGCAAACAGCCAGCAGCGACCGCTATGGCGCTGGTTAGTGACAGGGAGTGTCGGGATTTCGATGGAAAATTTATGCTGCATAGCAGCCGCGCCGGGTGTGCAGTAAGCGACATCTGCCATATCAGATTTGGAGAGTGCGCAGGTAGCCAGACGGCGGACAGGATTTTCCTGATAATGTTTGGAAAAGTTTTTCAGCTGTTCCTGAGTGATGGGAGTCGGTTTTGCCATAATGATACAACCTTTCTCTATAATCTTTCCTACATTATATCATTTTTCCCCAAAAAATCAAGGTGGCGTGTCGCCACGGACTTGATGCCGGGGTTTCAATCTCCCATATAGTGCTCAGCAGTTAAAAGCTTCGATCACCATCCGATGAAAACAGATACGGCGCAGAGCCTGCGCTCCCTTATTCGCGACGGTCGCTCCTGCTTCGCAATCCGCTCGGCCGTAAAATAAACCACCTGAGCGAACGCGGCGGAATGCTTCCGCTGCCATGATGCCGCAGTGATACCACGCTCCAAAAGGTGGCAAACCAACACTTCGACCACGCATTGACGTTAAAAGATTGCGCGTACACACTACAATCTGTTCACGCGAGCGCAGAGCGAGTGCCAATTTTCCGCACAATGTGGGTACGGTAATGATATGAAAGTTTAGGTCAAGCCTTTTCAAAGGCTTGCGGGGTCCACGGTTCGCAAGCGAACCAGACAGTTTTCCCTTGGAAAACTGTGCGGGCACAGTTTGCAAGCAAACTGTATGGTTCCCTTTGGGAACCATGAGCCCCTGGTCGCCATCCGCAGATGGCGAAATCTCTTATTCCCAAAACTAGCTCAGCAAGGGGTAGCAAAATGCCCGCAGGTATTTTGCGTAGGGGACGCATAGCAAGGGCGTCCCCTATGGATGAAGTGGGTTCGATGCCCACTTCATCCATAAAATCGAGCGAGCGTGTCTCTACCGATTACGCACTCACTGGAACTACGTGGGCCGGCACGGCCTGCTTACGCAGGAGTGAAGAGTTTTGCCAAGGCAAAACGTTAAGTTTGGCTTACGCCAAGTGAAGAGTTCTGCTGACGCAGAACGTGAAGTTTCATTTTCAAATTCAAAAAACACTTGCGAAGCAAACTTCACTGCGAAGCTGCTTCACGCGCAACGCGCA
>DVLW01000034.1 GCA_018715285.1 Candidatus Faecivivens stercoripullorum
GCCTCAATCGCGTTGTCAAACAGATTGCCGAGAATACAGCACAGGTCAATCTCCGGAGAACTGAGTTTGACTGGAATATGGGCGTCGGCTGACACCTGGATTTTTCTCGATTTGGCAAGGGATATTTTGGAATTGAGAATGGCATCGGTCATTGGGTTGCCGGTTTTGACTGCAAGGTCAACATGGGTCAGATCTTCGTCAAGCTGGTCGAGATACTCTTTGATTGCTTCCCAGTTTTCTGTGGCCGCGTATGCTTTCATGACCTGAATATGGTTTCGGTAGTCGTGCCGCCATCCGCGCATCTGCCGGTACATGTTCTCGACTTCCCGGTAATGGGTTTCGATCAGTTCCTGCTGGTAGTGCGCAATTCGTTTATCTGTTCTTGCTGAAAATAGTCTCATAATTCACCCCATGTTGATGATGGCACGATTGATGGTTTCGTAGCAGCCTCTGGGCAGATGGAGCACCGTACCGTCACTGAGCCGGATTTCTGTCTTAGTCACCCGGCTGATGTAGCCGAGATTGACAATCAGTGAACGTCCGGCACGGCAAAACCGATCGTCCAGCTGATGTTCCAGTTCTCCAAGTGTCATTTTGACTGTGTAATCACTGACTGCATGAATGGTCACGTAGTTTCCCATCACGTCGGCATATCGAATCTGGTAGACCGGTATCCGTACCATCTCGCTGCCCATTTCCAGATGCAGCGCCTTTTCATTTCCGGCAAGTTTACCGACGGCACGGTCCAGTACCGAAAACAGTTTTTCTTCTTTGACCGGCTTCATCAGGTAATGAAGAGCGGCAACTTCGTATCCTTCGGCGATATATTCCGAATAGCCGGTGATAAAGATAATCTGGATGGTATCATTTTCCCTGCGCAGTTTTTTGGCCATCGTGACGCCATCCATTGCGCCCATTTCGATGTCGAGCAGCAGGATATCAAAGTCATTTTCCTCGGCATAATGAAAAAGAAAGTTTTCAGCTGAACAAAAGCCGGTTATCCGGATACTGTGATGTTCTTTTTCTGCCCATTGATTCAGCAGCCGGGTCAGATATTCCCGGTCGATATCCGAATCATCACAGACTGCGATTTTGTAGTTCATTCTGTCACCTGTCTTTCATTTTTCAGCGCCTGTTGGGATTTCAGATGTGTTTTATTATTAGGATAGCATTCATCTAGTCTGGTGTCAAGGGTAGGTGACTGGCTGTAAATCTGCTGCTGAGAGGAAATAAAAGGAAAAATGTGATAAAACTGATAAAAAGTTTTCTTTTTTATCTCAAAAATGCAACTTTTTGCTATCCAAAAGACTATTATTGGTAGAAGCTATCCGTCTTAACGGAAGAAAGGTTGTGGTGGTATGAAACAATTTAAAATGTGCAGAATGATGTTGGCGGCAGTGACAGCTTCACTGATGACGGTATGTCTGTTTGCGGGCTGCGGCGCTTCATCTGGCGGTTCGGCAGATTACGCTGTTTCCTCAACTGCGGTCAGTAATAATTCGATGGCGGCTGATGCCGTGATGGAAGAAGCAGGATTGGCACCGGAAACGGCCGAGATGGCGGATACTACTGGTGAACTCAATCCGGAAGATTTTGCCAGTGACCGTAAGATTATCTATACAGCAGATGTTGAGATTGAGTCCGAAACGTATGACGACGCAGTGACGACCATCCGCTCACTTTTGGATGAATCGGACGGATATATTTCCTCGACTTCCCAGTCTGGCAGTTCTGTTGATGGCAACCGCTATGCAAATTATACCTGCCGTATCCCATCTCAGAAGTACCGTGCTTTTCTGGATGGTCTGTCGGGAGCGGGAAATGTATATTCCGTCTCGGAATATTCCGACGATATCACAATGGAGTACATCGACGTCGAAGCAAGAATCAGTTCTCTGGAAGCACAGCGCGACCGGCTGCAGCAGCTTGCGGATGAAGCAGAGGACATCGAGACGTTGCTTTCGATTGAGACACAGCTGAGCAACGTCCAGTACCAGCTGGAAAGCTATACTGCCCAGATGCGCAGTTATGACAATCAGGTGGATTATTCGACCGTCAATATCTACCTCCGTGAAGTACGCAAGGTTTCAGAGGGAACTGGTTTTGGTACCCGTATTCGGGCTGCGTTCTCAGGCAGCTGGGAGAATTTTGTCAGCGGTGTGCAGGGATTCGTGATCGCAGTGATTTACGCACTGCCGATGATTGTGATTTTGGCGATTATTGCGGCTATCGTGATTCCACTGATGGTTCGACATAACCGAAAGGTACGCGCTCATCGGACACAGGTCCCTCAGTCTCAGGGATGGAATCATGTGATTGCCAGCGCTCCTGAAAAAAAGACAGCAGAACCGGAAAAAACAAATGAATCTGATTCACAGGGTTGACCAGACGGCGTAAACGTGCTATACTTTAGTAACCAAAACCTTTAAAGCACGAAAGGAAGTATTCGATGAAAATCGCAGTTGTCGGTATGGGTCTGATTGGCGGTTCCTTCTGCCGCGCCATTAAAAAGAAAACTAATCATATCTGTTATGGTTGGAACCGTTCCCGTGAGGTCATCCGGGCAGCACTGGCGGAGGAGGCAATCGACGGAGAAATCAGAGATCTGTCCCAGCTGCGGGATTTTGACCTGGTAATTTTGGGGTTTCATCCTGAACTGACCATCCGTTTTGCAAAAGAACATATCGACTGCTTCCCGAAAAATGGATTGACGATTGATACCTGCGGCGTCAAGGAAAGTATTTTGGATGAACTTCAGCCGGTATTTGATAAGGCAGGCGCACCGTTTATCGGCGTGCACCCGATGGCCGGACGGGAGTTTTCCGGATTTTCTTATTCCCTGGCCAGTCTGTACGAAGGCGCAAGTTTTATTATGACGCCATCTGAAACGGCCAAACCCGAGCATATCCAGTTGTTGTGCGATTTTGCGCGGGAAGTTGGGTTTACCAGAATCGTCAATACCGACCCTAAAACCCATGACGCAACCATCGCGTATACCTCTCAGGTTGCGCACGTTCTCTCTAATGCGTATGTAAAAAGTCCGACACTCAAAAATGAAAGCGGCTTTTCGGCCGGTTCCTTTAAGGATTTGTCTCGTGTTGCGCGGCTGAATGCCGATATGTGGACTGAACTGTTTATGATGAACCGGGATGCGCTGGTGTTTGAGATTGAAACGCTTGCTCAAAATTTGCTCAGTTACAGTGAAGCGCTTCGGAATGGCGACCGTGAGCAGCTCCATTCGTTGCTCAAAGAGGGAAGCGACCTGAAAGAGTGGTCAACAGCACGGGATGCTGGACAAAAGACAGATCTTTAAAGAAAGAGAACAGCGGAGTTTTATGGGCACCGACAGCCCCTGTAAAGCTCCGCTGTTTTATTTGGTAATAAGGGTGTAGCCACAGGCTGAACAGTTAACGTGTATACCAGCGACAGACATAATATTCCCACACATAGGACAGGTCCATTTTTCTTTTTCTCGCCGTAAAAAAACAGTTATTCCATCCTGACGGATTGATTGCAGATTTTCGATCGGACAGACCA
>DVLW01000263.1 GCA_018715285.1 Candidatus Faecivivens stercoripullorum
TCATACTCATATTCAAATTATAGCATAATTTAAGCCAAAAGGAAAGCAGTGAACCTTGCATTTTATATAACTTTTTGCCGATGCGATGAATCGTAGAGTTTTAAGCGCCTATATGTTAACCATAAGGAAAAATATAGTTGACAGAATTTGCACTGCGTGGTATACTTATCCTGTCAACCAAATACTATAGTACCGGTTGACAGGAGGAGAATCAACAAATGCGAAACAGTAAAATCCTTTCTATCACACAGATAGCCCTGTGTGCGGCGTTTATTATGGTATGTAGTTATATTATGATACCCATGCCGTTTTCACCCGTTCCCGTTACAGCCCAGACGCTGGCCATCACCCTTACCGGATTGATTCTCAGGCCCAAACAGGCAGGCGGCGCGGTTATTGTTTTTATTCTGATTGCGGTGGTACTGGGAAAATTCAGTTTTGGGCCGTCGGTCGGTTATTTTGTCGGCTTTTTTGCGTCTGCGGTAGTCGTCTCGCTGGTCAAGGGAGAACATCCAAGCCTGGTGCGTTTCCTGGCGGCTGCACTGTTGGGAATTGTTGTTACGGATATTCCCGGCGTAATTGGAATGATGCTGGTACTGGATATTCCGCTGTCAACGGCATTCGTTGAAGGCGTTGTCGTATTTTTGCCCGGTGATTTGTGCAAGGCCGTGTTGTCAGCGGTTGTTGCTCTGCCTCTTTGCAAGGCACTGAAACGGACCAGTGTGCTGACATCATAAATTATTCATGTATGTCCAACCTAAAAAATAAAATGTTTACAAATGAATGCAGAGACGCGCCTTGACTTGTGCGCCTCTTTTTTTTATAATAAAAGTGAACAAGCGTTCATTTTTGCGAAGCGCGAAAAAGGGAGGAAACAGCCATGCAAAAGCCGAAGGAAGAAATCCGCCGTGCAATTTTGCAGGCGGCAGAGGAAGAGTTTTATAAGGAGGGTTTCCGCAGCAGCTCTATGCGCCGGATTGCCGCGAAAGCAGGCATTTCTCCCGGCAATATCTATGGATATTTCAGCGGTAAAACCGAGCTGTTTGAAGCGGTTGTCCGACCGGCGATTGAAGGAGTCAAAGAAGCGCTGCATACGCCATACCGCAGTCAGTATCAGGGCGTTTTGCGTGAAGTGACCCATCAGATTGCCGAGACATTCAACGAAAATCGTATTCCAATCCTGATTCTTGCCTATCATGCGGATGGTTCGCCATATGAAGGAATCGACGGGATACTTAGCCGTGAGATTGCCCGAAGGGTCTACCGTGAACTCTTGCCAAATCTTCCGGCAGAGAAACGTTCCCGGCTGCTGGCCGAGATGATTGGTCAGGCATTGCTGCGTGGGATGCTGGAGATGTTTGCCGCTCCACGTGAGCAGCAGGAGATGGAACAGGCGCTGGAAAGTTTTCTGGAGCTGATGTGCGGAATGATCGGATGCAAAACAGAGAGTGTGGACGGCCTGAACAATGCCGGATAAGTGAAAGGGTGGTCATGGATGAGCTATGTTGAATTAAAGGATGTATATAAGCGGTACAAGATGGGTGAAGTTACCATCACTGCTTCTGATGGAGTCAGTTTTTCGATTGAAAAAGGCGAATTTGCGGTTATTGTCGGAGAATCCGGTGCCGGTAAAACGACGATTCTGAACATCCTGGGCGGCATGGACAGCTGTGATGAAGGACAGGTGCTGGTGGACGGAAAGGATGTAGCCAAACTTACTTCCCGTCAGCTGGTGGAATATCGCCGGCTGGATATCGGCTTTGTCTTCCAGTTTTACAATCTGGTTCCCAATCTTACTGCAAAGGAAAATGTGGAACTGGCCACTCAGATCTGTCCAGGTGCGATGGATGCAGCAGAAGTTTTGGGACTTGTCGGGCTGGGCGACCGTCTGGATAACTTCCCGGCACAGCTCTCAGGTGGTGAACAGCAGCGGGTATCGATTGCACGTGCACTTGCCAAGCGTCCCAAACTGCTGCTCTGTGACGAGCCGACGGGCGCACTGGACTATAATACCGGTAAAAATATTCTCAAGCTGCTTCAGGATACCTGTCGTCAGCAGCAGATGACGGTTATTCTAATTACCCATAACCAGGCGATTACACCTATGGCTGATCGAGTGATCCGGATGAAAAACAGCAAGGTTGAAAAGATGAAACTGAATCCCAATCCGATTCCGGTCGAACAGATTGAATGGTGAGAGGAGTGGGCTTATGAAGAATGTACTCTTTCGGGAGGCACTGCGGGAGATACGGCATTCCAGCAGCCGTTTCTTCTCGATACTGGCGATTGTCGGAATCGGCTGCGGCTTTTTTTCGGGAGTCAAGGCAGCCTGTCCCGACATGAAGCTGACGGCGGAGCAGTATTTTTCCGAGTCCAATCTGGCAGACCTGCACCTGATATCCACCTGGGGATTTGACGAAGATGACCTGGCTGAAATCGGCAATGATGAAGATATCCGGGTCATGGAGCCCTGTTACAGCTACGATGTGCTGGCCGAGTCAGCGGATGGTGACCAGCTGGTTATCAAGACGATCGGGTATAACGAGGATGCACAGCTGAATCTTCCGCGGCTGCATGAAGGGCGTTTGCCTGAGGCTAAGGATGAATGCGTTATCGGCACAAGTTCTATGGGAGAAACGCATTGGGAGATAGGGGACACGATAGAACTGACCGGTGATGGAGAAGACCTGTCGGAGTCGATGGATACTACGTCCTTTACGGTAGTAGGTATTGCCCAGCTGCCGCAGTATTTTGGGTACAGCTATGGTACCACCAATATTTCTGATGGCGTACTGGATGGAATCATGCTGATACCGGAAGAAGATTATACACTGGATGTATATACAGATGTTTATCTGACGCTCAACAGTACACAGGGGCTTTCCTATTTTTCGGAAGAATATGAGCAGGCAGTCGATGAGACAAATGATCGTCTTGAACAGTTGGCGAACGTCCGGAGTGAAACACGGTACGGTGATACCATTGATGAAGCCAACCAGGAAATCGCAGACGCGGAAGAAGAGATTGCCGAAGGTGAGCAGGAATTAGCCGATGCAGAAGCTGAGCTTGCAGATGCCCGTGCCGAGCTGGATGACGGCTGGGCAGAGTACTATGATGGCAAGGCGGAAGCAGACAAAGAACTTGCTGACGCTCAGGCAGAAATCGATGACGGTGCCCGTGAACTGGCAGATGGTGAAGCCGAGTGGCAGAAAAACTATGACAGCTATCAGGAAGCTGTAACCCAGCTGTCCGAGTCCCGTAAACAGCTGGATGATTATATCGCACAGGCTGAACAGCTTGAAAGCCAGCTGGCTGAATCTGCGGCCTCGATTGAACAGGGCAACCAGTTGATTGAAGGTTTACAGGGAATCTATTCCGGATTTGCCGAACAGTCGGTATCGGATGTCACGATGCTGGATGAGAATACACAGGCGGTTATTGCAGCCTCGGCGAGTCTCGACAGTACACTTCCTGATCTGCTGACCGGGTATATCACTTCCAGTGGCAGAGAGAAACGGCAGTATGGGTCTGCACTGGAAGAGGTAATCTCCGGTGCACAGACAACAATGGCCGAAAACGAGGCACTTTATGAGCAGGGACAGGAATCCCTTACCCAGCTTCAGCAGGGAATTACCGACGGTGAAGCGGAGTATGCAGCCGGTAAACAGAAGCTGGATGAAGCGAAAGTTCAGTTGGATGACGGCAAACAGGAACTGGATAATGCCCGGGCAGAACTGGAACAGGGCCGCAGAGAGCTGGAAACAGCACGTGCTGATGCCGAGAAGGAACTTGCTGACGGATTGGCAGAGCTGGAAGATGGCGAAAAAGAGTATGAAGATGGTCTGGCTGAGTATGAAACCCAGCGACAGGACGCCGAAAAAGAAATTGAAGAAGCACGTCAGGAAATTGAAGATGCCCGCGAAGAACTGGAAGACCTTCAGAAACCGGAATGGTATCTGCTGGATCATGACAGTTTTCCCGGTGTCGGAACGATCAGTGATGATGCGGAAAAGGTAGACGCGATTGCAGCGGTATTCCCGGTATTTTTCGTACTGGTTGCGGCGCTTGTCTGCCTGACGACCATGACGCGAATGGTTGAGGAAGAACGGACCCAGATCGGAACCATGAAAGCACTCGGTTTCAGCCGTGGCGCGGTCATGTTCAAGTTTATCCTGTATGCAGTGCTGGCGAGTGTCATCGGAAGCATTGCCGGGTGTCTGCTGGGACTCAAATTGCTGCCGTACGTCATTATCGGCTGCTATAAGGCAATGTACCAGGTACCGTATATTCTGCTTCCCATTCGTTGGGGATATCTGGCAGGATGTATGGTGGTATCGGTCTTCTGTACCAGCATTGTGACGGTCATTACCTGTTATGGGGTCATGAACACGGTACCGGCTCAGCTGATGCGTCCCAAGTCACCCAAAAATGGCAAACGTATTTTGCTGGAACGGGTCGGATTTTTCTGGAAACGGCTTTCTTTCAGCGGCAAAGTTACCTGCCGTAACCTTTTCCGGTATAAATCGCGGGTACTGATGACGGTAATCGGTGTTGCAGGATGTACAGCGCTGATGCTGACAGGATTTGGTCTGCGGTACGCGATCAGTTCGATATCTGAACGGCAGTATGGTGAAGTTTTTGTCTATGACAGCAACCTGTCTCTTTCTGACAATCAGTCTCCCGAACAGGTTGAAACGCTGATTGATGAAACAACTGGCACAGAAGGTGTAACCGGTGTAATGGCACTGACCAGTAAACAGACAGATGTTCTTTCTTCGGACAGCAAAAAGACAGTTGTTTCGGTGTCGATGTACATACCTGGTGACCCGGATGGTTTGGAAGGATTTATCAATCTTCGGGACAGTGAGACAGGTGAACCGCTCTCACTGACAGATGATGGCTGCGTCATTACCGAGAAACTTTCTCAGCTGTTGTCGGTCGAAGCAGGAGACAATATTCTGCTCCGCGATTCAACCGGTGAAAAGCGGGAAGTAAAGGTTACTGGAATTGCGGAAACGTATGTCAGCCATTATGTCTATCTGACGCCTACGTTGTATGAATCGCTGTTCCGGGAATCTGCCGAGCCGACAGCGCTGCTGCTGACGATGGACGAAAACGTAGATACAGCCAGCGCGTATTCCAGCCTGCTGCAGCTGGATGGAGTACAGGGATTGGTCGGTATGAGCTATTATGCCGATGCATTCTCTGATCTGGTTGCGTCGCTGAATATGATTGTATGGGTACTGATCGGTGCAGCTGCGGCACTGGCGGTAATCGTTATGTATAACCTGATTAACATCAACGTCAGCGAACGTGTCCGGGAACTGGCTACCATCAAGGTACTGGGATTTTATGACCGCGAGGTTTCCGATTATATCTGCCGTGAAAATACGGCGGCGGCACTGATGGGTATGCTGGTGGGACTGGTTGGCGGTATTGCACTGGAGGAATTTGTCGTCAATACGGCGGAAGTGGATGTTGTATTGTTTGTACATGGTCTGCCGGTGAGCGCTTATCTGTTGTCAGCCGGACTGACGATTGTCTTTATCCTGCTGGTCAACCAGATTGTACACCACAGTCTCAAGAAAATTGATATGGTTCAATCGCTCAAGAGCGTTGAATAATCTTTGCCAAACAGAATACGGGCGGTGTACCGAATGAAGGTACGCCGCCCGTGTTCTGTTATTTATTGGAATAAATATAAGTGGATGGAGTCTTTTCCGTTCCGTTTAGGTCTGCTAAACCCTGCGCATCACCGTTGCTGGCATCAAAGATCATTTCGTTGGTATTTTGATTTTTATATTCTTCCATCCAACTGGACAACCATACCGGTTTATCTTCCTGAGAGTCCCATATCACGGT
>DVLW01000264.1 GCA_018715285.1 Candidatus Faecivivens stercoripullorum
GGTACCAACCGTCCGCAGATGCGATGACCCGCAGGAACTGCAAGGTTCTTCCAGTTTTCTTGTGTATCCACAGTAATGGCACATCAGATAACCGTTAGCCTTATGATAGGTCAGTGAAACGCTGCAATTCGGGCAGCGAACCACCTCTCCGCAATCAAGGCAGACGGCAAAGGTGGAGTATCCTCTCCTGTTAATCAGGATAATCGACTGCTGACCCTTTTCATAGTTTTGCAGCAGTGCTTCGCCGAGCTGGTCACTGATCGGAGAAAAGTTGAAATTCTGTTCCTCCTGCATCATATCGATCAGCCGGACATCCGGCAGTTCAGCCGTTCCGAAGCGTTCCTTCAGGGTGAACAGATGATACCTTCCTGACCGGGCAGCATAGTAACTCTCGACACTCGGTGTCGCGGAGGCAAGCAGCAGCGTTGCCTTATGCTGCACACAGCGCAGTTTGGCAATATCCCTTGCATGATACCGTGGCGAAGAGTCGGATTTATAGGAATGTTCCCCTTCTTCATCCATGATAATCAGCCCGAGATTGCTGCACGGAGCAAAAACACAGCTTCGTGTACCGATCACAATCCGCGCTTCACCGCTGCGAATCCGTTTGTTTTCATCCAGCCGCTCACCAACCGACAAACTGGAATGAATTACTGCGACCGAATCTCCGAAATATCCGCGAAACTTTGCCAGCATCTGCGGCGTCAGCGAAATCTCCGGAACCATCAAAATGACCTGCTTCCCGTCTGAAAGAACATCCTCAATCAGTCGTATAAAAATAGAAGTCTTCCCCGAACCGGTTACCCCAAACAGTAAAGCAGCATTTGCTTCCTCTGTCCGATACAGTTTGGAAATCCCCTCATATACTTCCTGCTGCTTTGCAGACAGCAAAATCCGGGATGCATCCATCGGCACTCTGGGCTGCGGTGTCCGCAGGACTTCCTTTTCTGTTTCCTGAAGGATTTCCTTTCGGACCATATTTTTGACAACCGACTCGGAAACTCCCGCCAGATAACAGGCTTCCTTTTCCGGCAAAGCACCATGCTCCTGCAAAACCCGCAGGACTTCCCGCTGTTTTGGGGTAAATCCGCCGCCATCCGGGTCAACTCCCGGTACAATCGATACCAGCCGGATAATCCTGTCTCCAACCTTACGGGTGAGCAGCATCTCACTGACCAGAATCTTCTCTTCCACCATCTTTTCGGCAGTCAGTATCCTGCTGCCGGAACCCGGTCCGGTAAACAGAAGGTCCAATTCCCTTTGTCCATCCGCTTTCAGCATCAGCCGGATAAGCTGCTGCTGATCGGGCGGAAGATTTGGGATGGTATCCTGATAAAATCCCGGAGCAATGGAAAAGCGTGCTTTTGCAGCGACAGACAGTCCCGACGGAATCAGGCACCGTACCGCGTCAAAATAGGTGCAGAAAGTTGTATCAACCATGAATTCCACGATTGAAAAACCTTCTTCATTCAAAATAGGCGTTTCGTCCAGAACGGAAATCACCGGTTTTATGCCGATATCCGCCTTTTCTTCGACCGAAAAAACCATTCCCTGAGAAAGACGGTTGCCTTTTCCAAATGGAACCAGTACCCGAACGCCGCGGCAGACCGCGTCTTCCAGGGCGGCCGGTACGGAATATGAAAACAGCTTATCAAAGGTAACCCCGGTCTTTTCTACTGCAACCTGTGCCACCAGCGGCATCCAAATCCCTCCTGCTGCCCTGTTTGCTGATACTTACTGATTATTCGAGAATCGTGTCGTCCAGATCTGCTGCATCAGCCGACGTAATCGCACGTTCGTGGATAACGCCGATATCTTCGCTCTCGATCATTTTATAACGGCCTTTGGAAAAATCATCAACAGCCATTTTAACGGGTTTTTCAGTCAGAATATCGTGGTTTTCATCTGCGATCTGAGAAATCTCTCTGGCGCGTTTTGCAACAGCAACAACGAGAGAATAATAGCTCTGTCCGGGTTTGAGCAGTTCGGGTGCGGAAGGTCTGTGCATCATAATAAAAACTCCTTTTTGACAGCTGCCTTTAAGGCGGCGGATTTTTCTTTCAGATTGTTCATTGTCTGCTGCTGTTCAGGGGTAAGTGTCCCGGAAGCGGCAGCCTGGGAAATAGCAACGATCTCAGCAAACTGAGCAACTGCATCTTCCAGTGCATCATTAATCACGACAAAGTCGTAATTATCAATCAGCCGGATTTCATTGAGTGCCTGACTGAGACGCTTATTGACCGTTTCCTCATCTTCGGTTCCACGTCCGGTCAGCCGGTGGCGCAGCACCTCCATCGAAGGCGGTACAACAAAGCAGAGAACCGCTTCCGGGCAGGCAGCGCGGACATTCATTGCACCCTGCGTCTCAATGTCCAGCATGACATTGACACCTTTGGCGGTCTGTTCCTCTACCTTATCACGGGGTGTCCCATAGTAATTGTCGCAGTACTGCGCATATTCCAGCATACCGCCAGACGCAATCTTACTTTCAAACTCCTCACGGGAGATAAAATGGTAATGAACACCATCAATCTCTCCCGGACGCGGCGAACGGGTGGTATTGGATACCGAAAAATACAGCGGATGATCCTTACTGTATTCCCCGAGTATCGTTCCCTTGCCGCTGCCGGATGGTCCGGACAGAACCAGCAAAATGCCTTTACTCATCTTCATTCTCCTCTTCCATCTCATCATTCTGGACAAAACGGTTTGCAACCGTTTCCGGCTGGATTGCGGACAGAATGACATGACCGCTGTCCATTACAATAACCGCACGGGTTCGCCGTCCATAAGTTGCATCAATCAGCACGCCGTTATCACGTGCATCCTGAATAATCCGCTTGATCGGCGCCGATTCCGGGCTGACAATTGTAATGATACGGCCGGCAGATACCATGTTGCCAAAACCAATATTGATCAGTTTCATCTGTCTCATCCCTTTCATCTGATTACTCAAGATTCTGGATCTGCTCCCGAATCTTTTCAATCTCCGATTTTATGTCCACAACCCGGCGGGTAATATCCACGTCCTGGCACTTGGAACCAATGGTATTGGTTTCCCGGTTCATCTCCTGCACCAGGAAATCCAGCTTGCGTCCAACCGGCTGATCGGTTTCCAGAAGTTCAGCAAACTGCTGCAGATGACTGCGCAGACGGACGGTTTCCTCATCGATTGCAACCCGGTCGGCAAAGATAGCCGCCTCGGTAACCAGTCGGGTTTCATCGATATTCTTATCCGCGAGCAGTTCAGCGATTTTCTGGTACAGCCGGTTATAATATTCTTCTTTGAGCTGCGGCGCACGTTCCTCAATAAAGGTCAGTGTACGGGCGATGTTTTCCAGCCGTCCGCTTAAATCCGCTTTCAGCTGCAAGCCTTCCTTTTCCCGCATCCGCACAAAAGCGGCAACCGCTTCTTCCGCGACACCACGCACAGCATCCCAGACCTCTTCCGGGTCAAGTTCCCGTTTACGAACGGTAAACACATCCGGGAACTGAATCAGATCGGAAAGACGCAGATCGTCCAGCAAATCCAGTTCTCCGGCGCTGCTGCGCAGAGCTTCCAGGTAACCACGGGTAATATCGAGGTTCAGGGTAACTTCGTTTTCCCCACCGCCAATCAGCTGAATCGAAACCGAAGCTTCAACCTTGCCGCGGGAACAGCCGCTCTGAACAGCAGACTTGATTTTGTCCTCAAGAAATTGGTACGCCTTGGGAATACGGGAAGAAAATTCAAAATAACGATGGTTGACCGACTTTACCTCTACGGTGATGTCATAATTTCCAACCACTTCATGGCCTCTTCCATATCCGGTCATGCTTCTGAGCATAATATTCAGCCTTTCTCCTGCCTGGCAGGAAGTATTCTGTCGTATGGCGCATTGCGCCTATCTTATTTATTGTAGCAGATTTTTCTGTCTTCGGACGATTTTATTTACTTTATATTCATATTCTTCATATTTTTTTTACATTTGCAGCAGAACAACAAGAAAGGACACCGTAAAGACGGCGTCCTTTCTGATAAATACTCAACTGAGGGTGACCAGAATATTCTCGTCATCAGCCGATACAAAGACCTGCTTTTTACCGGGCAGACCTTCCAGAATCAGCGAAGCAATCCGGTCTTCGACCTCACGGCGAATCGTACTGCGCAAATCGCGGGCAGCGTACTTTCCACCGCCCTTACGTGCCAGCAGCCGCAATGCCTTTTCGTCATATGCAAAGCTGTACCCCAGATCAGCCAGCGGTCCGGTCATCTCTTTCATTGCCAAATCGGCAATCTTGCACAGCGAATCTTCCGACAGCGGATTAAAGACGATAATCTCATCCACACGCGCCATAAACTCAGGACGCAAGAACTGAGAAAGTGCGTTCATTGCCTTTTCTTTGGAAATTTCCGCCTGCGTCTTGTTAAAGCCGACAATACCCGTCTTGTCACTGGAACCAGCGTTGCTGGTCATAATCACAACGGTGTTCTCGAAGTTTACGGTACGGCCCTGTGCGTCGGTGATTCTTCCTTCATCCAGAATCTGAAGCAGAATGTTCATGACATCCGGATGTGCCTTTTCGATCTCATCAAACAATACGACCGAATACGGACGGCGGCGAACCTTTTCGGTCAGCTGGCCAGCCTCATCAAATCCGACATAGCCAGGAGGCGAACCAATCAGACGGGAAACGGTATGCTTTTCCATATATTCCGACATATCCACCCGAATCAACGGATCGACCTTGTTATCAAACAGTCCCTCGGCAAGCACTTTTGAAAGTTCAGTCTTACCAACACCGGTCGGGCCGACAAAGATAAACGATGCCGGACGCTTTCTGGCGGAAAGATGGACCTTGGAGCGGCGGATTGCGGCAATAACCGCATCGATTGCCTGATCCTGACCGATAATCCGGGACTTGAGTTCCGCTTCCAGACTGCGCATTTTAGCGCCGACGTCTTCGCTGATCTTTTCAGCAGGAATACCGGTCCAAAGCTCAATAACCCTTGCGACGTCATCCATTGTAACGCGAACGTCATTCACCTGCGGTTCCAGCTCTTTAAGCTGTTCCTTAACGGTAATAATGCCGCCTTTAACCTTGGCAATAGCCTCATAGTCCATTTCACTTGCAGAGGTGAGTTCCTGTTCCTGATCGGTCAGTTCCTTGAGCTGACGGTTGAGTTTTTCAACCTCAGTCAGT
>DVLW01000265.1 GCA_018715285.1 Candidatus Faecivivens stercoripullorum
GGCGATCAGCGCAAGCGCTATGAGAAAGATTATGAGGAACGCAGAAAGGTCCTGGATGCATTTGCTCAAAAGGCTGAATTTGTAAATCCCGCCTACAATGGTTTTACGTTTGACACTTCCGAGCTGGTTCAGGAGCTTCTGGAAATAGAACAGGTTAAATCTCAGTATCTTCGATTGTTGGAATCCGGATGCGTCGATCTGGACAGCGCTTATCCGGAGTTTATTCAGAGCTTGTATGATGCGGGGCTTCAGCGGGTGATGGATGAAAAGCAGCGGCAGTTTGATGAGTGGCTGGCAAAAAATCCTTCCTGAATGCTTCTGGCCGACAGAATGGATATCTGTCTGGTCGTTTTTTTGAAAGTATGAGAAGAATTGGGCGATTTTGACTTTGGCAGAATAAATACACGTCGTAAAGGTTGTAAAACAAGCCGGAATCCTGATAGTTTTTGTGGCTGGCATATCGTAAACTTATAAGTGACAATGTACAGCGGCTGGTTATCCAGCAGATTGATTGCGAAATTCTCAAACGAAAAGAGGTACCGATATGAAGGACTACGAAAATCCATCTCTTTCACCGGAAACCCGTGCCAGAGATCTCCTCGGAAGAATGAGTACAGAAGAAAAAATGGCACAGCTGACCTGTGTCTGCCCTGGTGACGCAGATGATTTTGAAAAACTGCGTCAGGATGCGGCACTGGGTATCGGTGAAGTAAGCTGCCTTGAAATGCGGATGCTGGAAACACCTGAGGAATGTGCTGCTTTCCAGCGGAATTATCAGCAGTTTATCATCGACCACAGCCCGCACCATATTCCGGCAATCTTCCATATGGAAGGACTTTGCGGGCCATTGTTTCAGGGAACCACCAGCTTTCCGGCAGGAATCAGCCGCGCTTCCGGATGGAACCCTGAGCTGGAACAGGAAATAGGCCGGATTGTCGGACGGCAGGAAAAGGCAATGGGAATTACCCATACTCTTGCACCGGTACTGGATGTAGCACGTGACCCGCGGATGGGACGTCAGGGTGAGACATATGGTGAAGATCCATCCCTTTGCGCAGCAATGGGAGCCGCTTTTACAGCCGGCGTTCAGTCGGGAGAGGTGGATGGACGGCATACCGATGCGATTGCAAAACACTTCCTCGGTTTTCACCAGTCGGCTGCCGGTATTCATGGCGCATATGTCGATCTGCCTTCACGGCCGCTCAGAGAAATCTTTGCCAAACCTTTTCAGGCCGCTGTCACAGAATCAGGTCTGAAAGGTGTCATGCCGTGTTATTGTACGATAAACGGCGAACCGGTTCACGGCAGCAAAAAATTGCTGACCGGTCTGCTCCGGGATGAAATTGGTTTTGATGGCGTGGTTCTTTCAGACTACTGCGGTATTTCCAATATCTACGATGTACAGCATGCCGCAGAAAGCCGTGTTCAGGCCGGTGCAAAAGCTCTGGAAGCCGGTGTGGATATCGAAGCGCATGTCGCAAACTGCTATAATCGGGAATTGGCGGACTATATTCAGGACGGCGGAATGGATGAGAGTCTGCTTGACCGTGCTGTACTGCGGGTACTGACCGCTAAATTCCGGATGGGTCTATTTGAGCATCCCTTTGCTTTGACAGGAGATGAACTGAAAGCACAGCTCGACCAGCCGCAAGATCAGAAAGTGACGCTGCAATCGACACGTGAAAGCCTGATCCTGCTGAAAAATGACGGCGTGCTTCCTCTTTCCAAAAGTATCCGAAAGATCGCTGTCCTTGGTGAACAGGCAGCAAACGCCCGGATTTTCTTTGGCGGATATACCCATTTGAGTATGGCAGAGGCGGTTTATGCCGCTGGTGCTTCGATGGCTGGTGTTGAGCCTAAACCGTGGCAGACTGGCGTTTATACACCGATTCCCGGGACGCCGATTCAGCCCGATCACGAGGAATGTTTTGACGCTATTTTAAAACACCAGAAGCCTGCCTGCCGAAACCTCCTGGAACAGCTGCGGTATGATCTTCCCGATGTGGAAATTGTCTACGCAAGCTGCTATCCTATAGCAGGAAATGATTGCAGCCGGCATGATGAAGCGCTGGAAGCATGCCGCGGAGCCGATGTGATTTTAATGGTGCTGGGTGGCAAACATGGTTCCGGTTCCATCGCTTCGATGGGAGAAGGAGTCGATGCTGTTGATATCGGACTTCCCGAGTGTCAGGAACGGATGATTCTGAGATTGAAGGAACTGGGAATTCCGATGGTTGGGATTCATTTCAATGGCAGACCGATTTCCAGTGATGTAGCGGACGATAACCTCAATGCAATCCTTGAATGCTGGAGCCCATCTGAAGCAGGTGCTCAGGCAATCGTCGAGACACTGCGGGGAATCTGCAATCCCTGCGGTAAGCTGCCGGTTACGGTGGCACGGTGCGCAGGACAGCTGCCCATTTTTTATAATCACCCGTATGGTTCCAGCTGGCATCAGGGAGAAAGCATCGGATTTGCCAATTATGTGGATATGTCTCATAAGCCCAGATATCCATTTGGCTTTGGTATGAGCTATACGACCTTTTGCTATAGCCAGTTACAGCTCAGTAAAAAGCAGCTGACTGAGGATGATATACTGGAAATCCGTTTTCAGGTGCGGAATACCGGAAATGTCTCCGGTACCGAAGTCGTGCAGCTTTATGTCAGTGACCTTTATGCATCTGTCTGCCGCCCGGTTCAGGAACTTGCAGGTTTTGCGCGTGTTCAGCTCCAGTCCGGTGAGGAAAAAACGGTGCAATTCCAGCTTCAGCTTTCTCAGCTCGCTTTTCTGGATGAGGAAATGCGCTGGAAGGTTGAGCATGGTGAAGTGGCTGTCGGTGTTGGTGCATCATCGGAAGATATCCGGCTGAAAGATACGGTTACGATTATGGATGATGTCTGGATTGAAGGCAAAAAACGCGGCTTCTGGGCCAAGGCTGTTATCCGTTAAAAGATAAGAAACAGAACGCTCACTGTGTGATAGCGATTGATGCCATACGGTTTGCCTGACATGTTGGCATATAAAAAATCCTTAGAATCCAAACGGGTTCTAAGGATTTTTTGCAATCAGCATTATTTTGCGAGAAACTTTGCCCATTCCTGGGTAACGGATGGTTCCTGCTGCTGCCAGTAAATCAGACGCTGGACGTAATATCTGCATCGCTCTTCAACTGCATTCCGGCAGTTTTCCAGTCCCATTCTCCGTACAATCGCCGTCAGTTCATAAATCGGAAAGCCCAGTGCATGACCAACTGTGTGAACCGTTCCGCACGCCTGACCGATTGCATGGCACAGCGCGATATCTTCCGGCGAAGACAGTTCCTTTGCCATGCCGTGACACCGGAGAATTTCTTTTTTGGCAACGGGCATTTTCACTTTACCGGCAGCCCACAGCCGGGTAACATTGAGTGCATCTTCCGGCCGGAAATCATCGGGATATTTTTCTTTCAGACAGATGACAGCTTCTTTAGCAAGTTCCAGCGCCCACAGGACGACAGCGCGGTGGTTCTGCCGCTCAAGCAGCAGATTCAGCTGGTCAAACAGCGGACAGTCTTTGGAAAAGAGAATCTGATTTTTACGCCTGGCTTTTTGCTGAACCTCTTCCAGCCAATCCATATTTTCCTCCCATCGGTTGCAGGTGTTTCTGTTATGAACGCAGTTTGAATGTTTTCGGCGCAAACCGGTACACCAGAATGCTGGCGACAATCGAATACAGCACGCAGAATCCGATGCAGACGAGTCCAAATACCAATAGCGGCATTTTTACCCGCATCATCATAAAGCAGACAAAATAGGTGCCGGATAATACCAGCTGGTAAGTCCCGCTTTTCATTTCAGTCGCGGCGTTGTACGGCTGCAACAGGTAGTACACTGTCAGATAATGTATCGAGAAAAACAGGCTCATGCAGAGAATCGAGACAAACAACACAGCATAATTCAGCGGGTTATCCGTTCCGCCGGATGCAAACAGAATCAGCGCCAGACCCGCACCGATGACGATAGCCGGAACAGCATTGATCTTCATAATTTCCCGCAGCCGAATCTGAAACAGTTTGAGCACGAATCCCGGCTTTTTATAAAACGAGTAGGTCAGCAGGCTGTGGTCGCAGTTCATAAACAGTGCCCGGGTAAAGCCGGTTCCACGGTTAATCATATACATGATGAACACAAAATAGGGCAGCCAGTTGAGAATCATTTCATTTGCTGATTCCTTTATTTCCGGCTCCAGATACATACCCAGCAGAACTCCGCAGATGAGGAAACAGCAGACGGCGGTGATTTTCTTGGTAGACTTCCAGAGAATTTTCTGGTGGCGTTTGATGAACAGCTCGTTGAGGTATTCAAATCCTTTGCGCTTGCTGGTGATCGAGCGGTCAGCCGAGATGGTTTTTTCACTGGCGGTTTTGGCAACCTGTTTGGCAGCATCCATCTGGTTTAACATCTGGGCGAGCAGCAGCTGGTTGATTTCCCGGTAGTAAGGAAAATCGATGATCTTTTTGATCGCAACGGCACCGGCTGGGATGAAGGCAATCATCACCGCCATTGTAACAGCAGATGGAAGTGCAATTCCGACGGCAGGCAATCCATAGGCGGCTGCCAGAAGGAGCCCGGCAAACAGCCACAGATTTTTGTGGATACCGTTTTCATTGTACAGTTTTCCGTTTTTTTCATAATCCCACAATGAACAGGCAGAAAAGGTCAGCTTCATTCCGGCTATCGACAACGGCAGCAACAGGTTAAACCATATCGGCACATTCCGCGCCATTCCAAACCAGATCGAAAAGGGAAGAAACCCGATGACCACCTTTAAAATCGCGTATCCATAGTTGACCAGCGTATATTCCCGCGCATTCATCCGCATCAGAATCATTGCGTAGTACTTATCCCGACTGGGATTGAAAATACCGGTGTTCATATA
>DVLW01000266.1 GCA_018715285.1 Candidatus Faecivivens stercoripullorum
CCTAAGGCGTATTGCTACACTGACCAGTAATCCCACGGCTCCAATTATCCCTGCCCATACCATTGCCGTGCGTATAACGGTCAATGAAATCAGCGTCGATATCAGCAGTGAACTCATCAGGGTAAATCCGATAACAGCAAGAGGCGTCAGAACCTCACCACGTACCGGCTGTTCCGGAACTGTATATAAAAGGCGCTTAATCCGACTGATTGCAACCGCCTCCTTTTTGAATTTGATTTATACGGTTACGTTTCTTTTATCTTAGCGAAAAAAGCAGAAAATAACAAGTATCACAATAAAAAACTTGCGTCCGGGACAAAAGAAGTGTACAATTAAGATATCATCAAATTACCCGTGCATCTGTCTGCGCGGCTGACGAGGAGCGAAATATATGTACGCCAAAGTAACCAGTGCCGGCCTTTTTGGTATGAATGCCTTTGTTGTAGAGGTAGAAACCGACCTTTCCCGTGGAATGCCCGCTTTTGAAACGGTCGGTCTGCCGGACGCTGCTGTCAGGGAAAGCCGGGACCGGGTTCGTGCTGCACTGAAAAACACCGGATTTGAAGTCCCGGCTGCAAAAATTACGGTAAACCTTGCTCCTGCCGATATGCATAAAACCGGGCCGATTTATGATCTGCCCATCTATCTTTCTCTGCTGATGGCTTCCGGCAGCACACAGGCAAAATTTGATGGAGCTGTATTTCTGGGAGAACTGGCACTGGATGGAACTGTACGCAAAATTACCGGCGCTCTTCCGATGACCATCATGGCAATGGAAAAAGGATACAAGCGCATCTTTCTGCCGGAGGAAAATGCACCGGAAGCAAGTGTTGTGCGTGGAATAGAAGTATATGGTGTTCATTCAGCTCTGGACGTTGTCAACTTTTATGAAGACCTGAAGCCTATGACACCTTGTACTCCGATTGACTTTGTGCCGGCAGCTGAAGGAAGTTTTCCCGATATGTCGGAAGTTCTGGGTCAGAATATGGCAAAACGGGCACTGGAAATCGCGGCTGCCGGCGGACACAATACGCTGCTGATCGGTTCGCCCGGTTCCGGTAAGAGCATGCTTGCACGGCGTTTTCCGTCGATTCTGCCTGATCTGTCCTTTGAAGAAGCAATTGAAACGACAAAAATCCACTCAATTGCAGGCATACTGACTCCAGATCATCCGATTGTCACCCAGCGGCCTTTCCGTGCACCTCATCATACGGTATCACCGGCCGGACTTTCCGGTGGCGGCACCATTCCGCGCCCGGGTGAAATTTCACTGGCACATAACGGCGTGCTGTTTCTGGACGAGCTTCCCGAGTTTGAACGGACAGCGCTGGAAATTCTGCGTCAGCCGATTGAAGACGGTGAAGTAACCATCTCACGGGTAAATGGTACCCTGACCTACCCTTGCCGGATGATTGTCCTTGCGGCAATGAATCCCTGTCCCTGCGGATACTTTGGACATCCGACCCATACTTGCAGCTGTTCTCCGCAAAAGGTGGAACGGTATCTTTCCCGTGTCAGCGGACCGCTGCTCGACCGGATTGATCTGCATGTTGAAGTACCGCCGGTTGAATTTTCCCAGCTGACTTCCGGACAAAAGGGAGAAAGTTCCGCAGCTATCCGTGCCAGAGTAAATAAAGCCCGCAAAATACAGCTGGAACGTTACCGGAACACCGGTATCTTTTGCAACAGCGGCCTGACTCCATCAGGCATCCGCTCAGCATGTCCGGTCACCGACAGAGGTATGCAGCTGCTGAAAAACGCCTTTGAGCGGCTTGGACTATCGGCGCGCGGATATGACCGGATTCTGAAAGTGGCACGTACGATTGCCGATCTGGACGGAGAGGAAGTGATTGATACCCAACACATCAGCGAAGCTGTTCAGTTCCGCACTCTTGACCGCAAATACTGGAAAAAAGGGCGGTAAGTAACCGGAACAGGCAGGCTTTGCCCTATTTACTCGCATCAACCCCACCGTCTGTTGTCAGACGGTTAATCCCGGAAAAGAGGCTTTTTTCCCAATGTGGCATTCTATTCGCGGTTTTGTCCGCGAAAACCCGCACAGCGCAATTTTACTGTACTATCTTTTTTACCTGGCAGGTTTTCTGATACTTGAAAAAATTACCGTTCCGCGCTACATCATCTATTGTCCACTGGACGATATGATTCCGTTTTGCGAATGGTTTCTGATACCCTATGCATCCTGGTTTGTCCTGCTGTTGGGGGCACCGGTGTACTTTCTGCTCACCAGCAAACAGGATTTTCTGAAAGTCACCTTTATCATGTTCAACGGCATGACTTTTTGTCTGCTGATGTATCTGCTGTTTCCAAATGGCCTGCAGCTGCGGCCGGAGATAACCGGCGACAACCTGCTGTGCCAGATTGCAAAAGTTCTGTACTCAATTGATACGCCCACCAACGTCTGTCCATCTATCCACGTTTCTTCAAGCGTCGCGGCAGGAATTGTAGTCTGGCGTTCCGACAGGCTGAAAAACAGACACCGTTTTCGTATCCTGTCCACCATCTGGGTTATACTGATCTGCCTTTCCACCCTGTTTGTCAAGCAGCATTCGGTCATCGATCTGCTGTGCGGCATACTGGTCAGCCTGGTACTGGCAGCAATTGCCTACTCACCATGGATGGAAAAGCATTCCCACCTGAGCGGTCGGATAACCGCTCTGCTCTGTGCCCATAAGAAAACAGGCGGCTCTCCCTAAATCTGAACAACAGGGAAGACCGCCAGATGATTAAATTTTGACTGTAAACGGCTATTTCCGCGCAATGAACGTCCCATATTCTTTTGGGATGCGGATCACGCCGTTTTCTTTTTTTGCTTCAAGGGCACTGTAGATTACCTGACTGGAAAGCCGGGTACTCAGCTGCGGCTGTTCGGCAATCCAGGGCAATGTCCGGGCATAAGCAACCAGATCAGATGTATCCGTGATGGCAAGCGAATCTTCGTACTGCCGTTTCTCCACCTGTCCAAAGACTGTATGTAAAATCTCATCGCCATTTTGAAGAGTGAATTTAAGTTTTTCCGCCCTCGGCAGATGCAATGCACGGCGAATATAGCTGTCGATTCCATTTTCACTGCCGGTGGCACAGTAAAAGACACCATCATCCTTCAATACCCGCCGGATTTCCATCAAAGCTCTGGAAAGATCGGGCAGATGGTACAGCATCATATTGGCAATGACAATATCCACGCACCCATCCGGCAAAGGAATATCCTGTGCATCAATGATCTGATAGGTAATTTCTTTTTCATGTCCGACCATCTGTCTGGCGGTTTCCAGCATTTTGCTTGACACATCTGAAAGGGTAAGCTGTGCACCTTCCGGCAGCTTATCAAAATGCTCCGCCCAAAAACGTCCGTCACCACATCCCAGTTCGAGTATCCTGCATCCGGGCTTGAAATTATACTGGGCATACAGCCAGTTGAACCAGCCAAATTTATTAGTGCTGTACCGGTCATGAAGGGAAATCCGTCCCCGGAGAGCATCCGGCGTTGCATACTGCTGCTTGACGACATTCTGATCGTCCATCTTTTTGAGGGTCAGTTTCTCCTGTTCATTCATCAGCGCGAATGCTTCCTTGAGCAAATCAGAAGCATCACTGCATGAGATCTGACTGTCCAGAATCCGCTCTGACTTGATGAGTTCCACTACGCTCAGTCCTAAAATCGAAGCAAGGGGTTCAATCGTCCCGATATCCGGAAACCCGAGTCCGCGTTCCCAGCGGCTGACCGCTTTATCTGTCACATGAAGCCGGTGGGCAAGCTGCGCCTGAGTGAGTTTCCGTTCTCTGCGCGCCTGGGCGATAAAATCCCCAAACTTTTTGGCATCCATCGGCATTCCTCCTTACTGAAAATCTGCCAGAATCGATATCTGACAAAATTCCTGATATTTCGCACTGTCAGGCCAAAAAGGCCAGGTAAAAAATCATATGAGTAAATTTTTTAACCATATTTTATTTAAAACAGCATCCTCCCTGTGTGGAAAACCACAGCAGGGAGGACTTCAATCCATCAGAATCTCTTTTAATCAGCAAACGAAATGCCGAGCGACTTTGCATACTGTACTTCTGCGCAGTCCGGCGGAACCAGTTTGAGCTTTCCGGCAACCTCTTCCAGCGGAACCGGTACCAGATCACTGCCACGCAGTGCAATCATAAACCCATATTTACCTTCAAGAATCAGTCTTCCGGCAGCTGCACCCAGTTCGGATGCAAACCGACGGTCATATGCACAGGGATTGCCGCCGCGCTGAACATGTCCGGGAACTACACAACGGATTTCATTGGGAACCAGTTCGGAGAGTGCCTTTGCCAGACGGTCGGAAGCGGTTCCGGTCGAAGCGTAATAAGCAGCACGCTCTTTTTTGCTCATCTTGGCTTCCTCTTTGGTGATTGCACCTTCAGCCACACAGATGATAGAGTATTTCTGACCTGCTTTGGTATTCTTTTTGATAAGAGAAGCAACCTTTTTGACACTGTAGGGGATTTCCGGCAGCAGGATAGCATCCACTCCACCGGCAATACCTGCTTCCAGTGCCAGCCAGCCAACCTTATGACCCATGATTTCCACAAGGAAGGTACGGCCATGAGAAGCAGCTGTGGTACGGGTACGGTCAATTGCTTCAGTCGCAATCTCGACCGCGGTATGGCATCCGAAGGTCATATCCGTTCCCCAGATATCATTGTCAATCGTCTTGGGAAGGGTAACCACATTCAGTCCCTTCTGAGAAAGGAGGTTAGCGGTTTTATGGCTGCCATTGCCGCCCAGCATAACCAGGCAGTCCAGTTTCAGCTTATTGTACGTTTTAATCATTTCCTTGACCTTGTCAAAACCGGTCTCAGGATCGACAACCTGAATCATCTTGAAAGGTTCACGGGAGGTTCCCAGAATGGTTCCGCCCATATTCAGAATACCGGAAAAATCCGCACGGGTCATCTTACGGTAACGGCCATAAATCAGTCCCTTATAGCCGTCCTCAAAGCCAATAAACTCGACTTCCTTATCACCCAGTGCAGTACAAAGGGTCTCGGTTACACCACGCATTGCCGGGTTCAGGCCCTGGCAGTCGCCTCCGCTGGTCAAAAATCCTATCCTTTTCATATCCATATCCTTTCCCCACAGATGCTCTTTTCAGAGCAAATGCGGCTTTAATTCTGTTCCATCGACTGATGCACTTTAAACTCGGTTGTCTGCTGAACCTGTTCAAACTGCTTCTGCGCCTGCTGGGAAGCGGATTTCGCCATATCCGAAAAAGTCCTGTGGGAATTGTTCAGCTTTCTGCTTCCTCTGCGGTCGACCAGCTGGTAGCTGGTATCCGGCTGCATGACACGGGTATTGACATTATCATTCCACATGACTTCAAGGATTTCTTCAGCTCTGGGCATCAGTTCCGGTTCAATGGGGAAGACCAGCTCGACACGATGATCCAGATTGCGCTGCATCCAGTCAGCACTACCCATCCAGATTCTCGGCTTGCCGCCGCATTCAAACCGGAAGATACGGCTGTGTTCCAGCAGCTGGCCAACAATAGAATGGACCGTAATATTCTCACTTAATCCAGGAACGCCCGGAATCAGACAGCAGATGCCGCGAACAATCAATTTAACCGGTACACCCGCCTGAGAAGCCTTGTACAGCAGTTCAATAATTTCGGGGTCAACCAGTGAGTTGACCTTTGCAGTGATGCCAGAAGGCAGTCCCTGCGCCGCACAAGCGATTTCGCCCTCAATCATTTCTCTGAAGAAAGGACGCATATCAATCGGAGCCGTTACAAAACGGTTGTAACGCGGCGGACGGGAATAACCGGTCAGCACGTTAAACAGGGAAGAAGCATCGCTGCCGTACGGTTCTTTACAGGTCATAACACCCAGGTCAGTATAAATACGGGCGGTAGAGTCATTATAGTTACCGGTACCCATATGGACATATCTCCGGATACCGTCTTCCTCACGACGGACAACCAGCAGAATCTTACAGTGGGTCTTCAGTCCGGACAGGCCATAAACAACGTGGCAGCCGGCCTTTTCCAGTTTCTGCGCCCAATGGATGTTATTTTCCTCATCAAAACGCGCTTTCAACTCGACCAGAACGGTAACCTGTTTGCCGTTCTCAGCTGCACGCATCAGCGCTGCAACAATCGGAGAGTTACCGGAAACACGGTAAAGGGTCTGTTTGATTGCAAGGACATCGGGGTCTTCCGCAGCAGCACGCACAAAATCAACCACGACATTAAAGCTCTCATATGGATGATGAATCATGCAGTCATGCGCACGGATTGCCGCAAAAACATCTTCATATCCGACAAAATCAGCCGGTTCTGCGACCGGAATAATCGGGTCGTAGCACATATTGCTGCATCCGGGAATGGATGCAAATTTGGAAAACAGCGTCAGGTCAAGCGGACCGGTCACACGGATAACTCTGCTTTCTTCGATTGGCAGCATTTCCTGAAGGAACTGCAATGCCTCATCGTCGCAGTCGGTTTCAACTTCCAGACGTACAGGACGACCGGTTTTGCGCTTTTTAATAGAAGCCTTGATTTCTTCCAGGAAGTCATTGGATTCCTCATCAATCGACAAATCGGAGTCACGGGTAATCCGGAAGAGGGAACAGGAGATAATCTCGTGCAGTTCAAACAACGACGCCATATGCGCCATGATAACTTCTTCCAGCAGGATAAAACTGCGCTGTTTTACGCCGTTTTTATCCTCTTTTGCTTCGGGAAGTTCCAGAAAACGAGGCAGAATGGACGGAACCTGAACAACAGCAAATGCTTCTTTGGCTTTTTTGGATTTCTTATGATCCTTTTTATCGGTTTCCGTCTCGTCTTTTTTCTCCTGCAAGCGGACAACAATATTCAGACTCTTATTGGCCAGCATCGGGAAAGGACGGCTGCGGTCAACTGCCATCGGTGTCAGAACCGGGAACAGTACCTTATCAAAATACGCATCAACGTGCGTTTTCTGCTGATTGGTCAGCTGGTCGGCGGTAATAAAACGGATGCCGTTCTTTTCCAGCTGCGGCAAAATCGAACGATTCAGACAGGAATACTGACGTTCGACAAAGTCACGGATTTTCCGATCCAGAAGAGGCAGCAGCTCTTCTGCCGTCATACCGGCAGGTGAAACCTTGGTACGCTTCGACTCTGCCATATCCATGACGCCAGCTACACGCACCATTGTAAACTCGTCAAGGTTGGACGCGGTAATCGCTAAAAACCGCATTCGTTCCATCAGCGGATTTTCCTTTTCATACGCTTCCTCAAGAACCCGGGCGTTGAAATCCAGCCAGCTCAGTTCCCGGTCAAGCAGATTGGTTTTCGTTTCCATCATGATTATAATCTCCCAAAATAGTATCAGTTTATTTTAACAGTGCCGTTTTGACATGCAGTACCGGCAGTATGCCGAATACCTCATAAAACAGCTGTGCAGCCTCTGCAAACGCCTTTTTCTCCAGATACAGGTTGCCGTCATATACTGTGCTGACGGTCAGTCGGTCTCCGTCAAAGCGGATGGAGATATCCGACAACTTCTGTTTTTTGCAGCAGTCGAGTGCATCTGCAAGCTGGAAATAGGCACGAAGCTGCTGAATGCGCAGGTCTTCCTCACTGCCTTCTCCCTGCTGAATCTGCGCAATTACCTTACGCTGTTCAAGCGTCATGCCCGGAATATTAAAGGTTTCAATCAGCGAAGCACTGCAATGCGCATGGAACTCAATATCGCTGAAATAGCCGCAGTTGTGCAGCAGGCAGGCCAGTTTCAGATAAATCAGATCATCCGCCTGAGAATGCAGCTTACGGGTTTTCTGATACAGCTTTTCTGCAAAATCACACACCTTTTCAGCATGTTCCATTGCACAGCCGTACCGTTTTGCCAGCGTACGGGCACAGCCCAGTGCATTTTCCTGCATGTACTGGTCGTATTCCTTGCGTTCCGGTTTGAGCAGCATCTGTTCCAGCAGGCAGCCCATCAGCGAACCATATACACCAATAACTACAGACACACCGGTCAGCTCGGTCAGTTTATAATAAATCAGGGCCGAAGCATAAACGGCACGTTCCTGCTTAATACTCAGACCGTATACCTTTCCGGCATTTTCGGGCATCATTTCCATCAGCTGCTGTCCCAGCTGCATCAGTTTTTCAGCAGGAATCATGCAGCGTTTGTCCTGAATTTCAACACCGCACATCCGGGCAATTGCTTCCAGCTCAGGGTCAGCAAAGACCAATGTCTTGACCGACTTGCGGAAACCATAGCTATCCAGACCATCCAGACCGTCTTCCAGAAATTCGTTCATAACAGGGGAAACCAGCTCAGTATCGCCGGCCAGTTCTTCCCGCATCTGCAACACGTCAAATACGGTAATCGGCAGATTCTGGCGCAAACGCTGCCGTTTAACGGTTTGCAGCGCAAGTCCCAGCGACTCATTTCCAATAACCGAGTACAGGTATTTATCTCCTTTATCCCGGTCAAACGAAGCCATTGCTTTCTGCATCTGCCAGTACAGCAGCGCTTTTTCTTCTTCATCACTGATAATTTCCAGTTTCAGACCGGTACGTTCCATCAGCTGCGATTCAAAAAAAATAAAGTTCTCGGCACTTCTCAAAAAATCTGTCGAAAACAGCCGGTACTGTTCCACATCAAATGCTTCCATCTCCTGACGGTAGCCATTGAGAATCCGGCACAGTTCCTGAACAGATGCCTGACCAATCCGGCCGGTCGTGGCAGTTTCTTTTTCGAGGTCAAAGAAGCATTCCAGCCGGTCGAGTATATCTATACTGCCATGGCGATTCTGCGCAATCTGCATGGTGACCATATCCGAGCCAATTTCAATAACGGCACAAATTCTGCCACCCTTTTTTTTCGGCATATCTAATATCCTCCTTAACTGCATACAAATTTGTCGATATGCAGAGAATAAATCATCATGAATAATGG
>DVLW01000035.1 GCA_018715285.1 Candidatus Faecivivens stercoripullorum
AGCGGTGCGGCCACCGGCGGGCTGTTCTGCCTCTTTCTGCTGGATGGCGCGCCGTATCTGGGCGGTAAAAAGACCGGTCAGCAGATGGAACTTTCACAGGTCAGCTTGCTGGCACCATTTGAAGGAAACAAGATGGTCTGTGTCGGAAAAAATTACTTCGATCATATCCAGGAGATGCAGGATGCTTTCGGAGATGCTGTCCCTGAAAAGCCGGTTTTGTTTATCAAGCCTTCTACCTGTGTCAATGATCCGGACGGAATCATTCCTTATCCTGCCGTATCCAAACGGGTGGATTATGAAGGGGAACTGGCGATTGTCATTGGGAAAAAGATGACCCATGTTCCTGAAGAAGAGGCGATGAATTATGTATTTGGAATTACCGTCGCCAACGATGTGACCGCCCGTGATATCCAGAAGAGTGAGGGTCAGTGGACCCGCGGCAAGGCATTTGACCTGTTTGCACCGGTAGGCCCGAGAATTGTGACCGGACTTGACCCGGCTGACCAGACAGTGATTACCCGACTGAACGGAGAGGAAAAACAGCGGAGCAATACTTCTTTGCTGATTCATACCATTCCCAAATTGCTGGCATTTATTACCGAAGCGATCACCCTGCTGCCGGGTGATTTCGTGCTGACTGGAACACCTGCCGGAGTAGAAGCAATGCAGCCGGGCGATGTTGTGGAAGTGGAAATTCCCACGGTTGGTATTCTGCGCAATCGGGTTGAATAACGAAAGGTGAGGAATGTGGGAATGAAAACGGTATCGGTACAGGGTCTGACGCTTGGAAGCGGCAGACCAAAAATCTGTATCCCAGTCACTGCTAAAAATCATGCGGAAATTATTTCCCAGGGTCGCCAGATTGCGGATTGTAAAGGTGTCTGCGCCGATTTATGCGAATGGCGGATTGACTGGTTTGACGGAGTATGGGACCGGCAAGCGCTGAAAGAAACCGGGTCCGCTTTACGTGAGATATTGCAGGGAATGCCGCTGCTGGTGACCTTCCGGACAAAACAGGAGGGTGGTAACCTGATTTGTGACAGCGAACGGTACAGAACACTGATTGAGAATATCTGTGCTGATGGATACGCCGATATGGTAGATATAGAGCTTTTTACCGCCGGTGAAGATGGGAAAGAACTTGCCAAACTGGCAGCGGAAAAGGGAATCAAAACCATCTTTTCCAGCCACGATTTTCTGAAAACACCGCCGCGTGATGAAATCCTTTCCCGGCTCGAAAAGATGGAACAGTTGGGCGCCGATATCTGTAAGATTGCGGTGATGCCGCATACGCCTGAAGATGTGCTGACCCTGCTCTCGGCGACCGAAGAACGGGCGCGGGTCAGTGGTGTACCGCTGATCACGATGGCGATGGGGCCGCTGGGCACCGTCAGCCGGGTATGCGGGGAACTGGTGGGCAGCTGTCTGACGTTTGGCACGTTGGGAGCTGCGTCGGCGCCCGGCCAGCTGCCTGCTGAAAAGCTGGCTCAGACGCTGGAAATGCTGCGGCTGCGGCGCGGGGAGAAATGCGGATGAAAAAGATTTTTCCATGGGTTTGTCTGATTGCGATTGTCGCGATAGTTATTTTATTGGTCGCGATGGGAATAGAAATTCTGCTGCTGGACCAAAACCCGGTCGTCATATCCGGGCTGGCTGTCGGGGTAGCAGTCTGTCTGCTGGTTATCCTCGCTTATGCCTTCTGGCAGGCGATGGGGCAGAAGTGATAAAATGTTGGAGGTAAAAGATGAACTGTGTTGAACAGCTGCCGGAAGGATACGGCGAGCGGGTAAAGATCGACCTGCAAAAGAATAAAAAAGAAGCGCTGCTGGTCAATGGACTGGCACTGCTGATCCTGTTGGTACTGGGGACTGTCGGTGGGCAGTTTGTTTCGTTTTCCGAACTGATTGGCATGGGCATATATCAGCTCGCAGTCGTAGTCATCGGTACTTTGATCTATTTGGTGCTGCATGAGCTGACCCATGCTGTGTGTATGAAATATTACGGAGCAAAAAAGGTTAAATTCGGGTATACCGGGCTGTATGCGTATGCCGGATGCGACGCTTACTTCGGAAAGAAAGCGTATATTGTCATTGCACTGGCTCCGGTTGTCGTCTGGGGTGTTGTGCTGCTGGTTCTCAACCTGCTGATGGGGCAGGAATGGTTCTGGGTGATCTGGCTGATTCAGTGCGGCAACCTCTCGGGTGCTGCCGGAGATCTGTATGTGACTGCCAAACTGTCAAAAATGCCAGCTGATATTCTGGTTCAGGACAGCGGCGTCTCAATGGTTGTGTATCAGCGGTTATCCACCGGACTGACAAAAGAATGTTGAAAACAACAAAAAATCTGGATATGGGAAGCGTATCTGTCATGCAAAATCTTGAAAAACAAACTGCTCGTTACTATCTGATGTGTGAGCGCAACTGGATTTATCATCTGCTGATTACCGTCGCCGGGTACTTTGGCGCATTTACCTATCTGCTGCGCGGAAATGTGTTTTGCAACGCACAGACAGGCAACGTCGTGCTGATGGGACTTGCACTGGGCAATGGTCAGTGGCAGTCGGCTGTCTATTATCTGATACCGATTTCCGCATACCTAGCCGGGGCGTTTGTCTCTGAGCTGCTCCCGAATCCGGTCAAGCATCATCTGCCAATGCGATGGGATACGCTGCTGATTGCAATTGAGATGCTGGCGGTTGTCGGATTGGGTTTTGTGCCTGAGTCTGCGCCAGTTCAGATTTCACAGGTGGTAATCAATTTTATTGCTTCGATGCAGTACAATACCTTCCGACAGGCAGAGGGCGTGCCAATGGCGACAACCTTTGCAACCAACCATATCCGTCAGCTGGGAATCGGGCTGGCAAAAGAAATCCTCCACCGTCACAGTGAGGATAAAAGTCACCGTGTCAAATTGTTACGGCATTTTCAGATGTTGATCTTTTTTGTACTGGGTGCTGTGATTGGAACGGTTTTCTGTAATCTGCTGGTGGGAAAAGCAATCTGGATTACGCTGCTGCCGTTGGGAATTGTTTTTTGTGCGATGCTGCACGCAGATCTGACAACTGAAAAGAACATGGTTGAAAAGAATCCGAACAGCAAAAATTAGAAGTAATAATAAAATCATTAGCCAGCATATTGGGTTTGAAAGGAGAATGACTAAATGAATAAT
>DVLW01000004.1 GCA_018715285.1 Candidatus Faecivivens stercoripullorum
TATCTGGCTGGATAACCAAGTTTGGGAGAGAATTGAGAATATTTATGAGTACTATCGGAACCCAGAAATTTTGGAAAACAGTTTTATTTACCGGCCCTGATATCATAATATGGTAACAGCAACCGCCCGAATGGATATCCATCGGGCGGTAAAATTTTGCGATTTTATATAGTATGGCTGATTCCCGGACAAAAAGACGATAAAATATACGCATGCATACAAATTTGTCAAATATTTATTCGTAATTTTTGAAAATTCCTTGACAACTGCGTCTAAAAGTGATAGATTATAAACGCGTGATAAAAATATGGGAGCCGACAGGAGAAAGCGGTTCCGGTTATCATGGAAAATATGAAAGGAATGAGTTTGACATGAAAAAAGTATTTGCACTCTTTTCTGCTGCACTTGTATCCGCTCTCTGCCTCGCTTCCTGCGGCGGCACCGACAGCACTTCCAGCAGCTCCGAATCTTCTGCGCAGGAGTCTTCTGCATCCACCTCTTCTGCTGAATCCTCTGCAACTGAGTCTTCTTCGGAAGAAGCTTCCGAAGGTTCTACCGATGCGGCTGCTGAATTCACTACCGTAACCGAAGGCGTTCTGACGATGGCTACCAACGCAGAATTTCCTCCCTATGAGTATTATGAAGGTGATACCATCGTTGGCATCGACGCTGAGGTTGCTCAGCTGATCGCTGATGAACTGGGCCTGACCCTGGAAATCACCGACGTTGCATTTGACTCGATTGTTCCCGGCGTCCAGAGCGGTAAATACGATATGGGCATGGCTGGTATGACGATTGATGAGGACAGACTCAAGAGCGTCAACTTCTCTACTCCTTACGCAACCGGTATCCAGGCTGTTATCGTTACCGAGGACAGCGATATTGCTTCGATTGATGATCTGACCGGCAAAAAGATCGGCGTCCAGACCTCTACTACCGGCGATATCTACGCCAGCGAAGACTACGGCATGGAAAACGTTGTTCAGTACGACAACGGTGCTCTGGCAGTTGAAGGCCTCAAGAGCGGCAAGGTTGACTGTGTCATCATCGATAACGAACCCGCCAAGGCTTACGTTGCTGCCAACGAAGGTCTGAAACTTCTGGAAACTGAGTATGCCGTCGAAGATTACGCAATCTGCTTCTCCAAAGAGAATGCTGCACTTCAGGAAGCTGTCAACAGCGTTCTGGAAGATCTGATTGCCGATGGTTCGGTTCAGGAAATCGTTGACAAATACATTACTGCTGAGTAAGTAAGGCGTATATACAACAGGAGCTGCTGCAAAACAAATGAAAGCCTGGGATAACCCCATGTTTTGCGCAGCTCCTTTTCAGTATATCATGGGATAATGTGTACATAAAGCGACAGATAACAGCCTGCCTGGGGCAGCGCTGAAACAAACAGAAAGGAATGGTCAGCGGCATGACTGGAATTGTAAACTGGTTTGCAGAGTTTGGTACAAAGCTGCAATTTGTTTTTATGGAGGACGACCGGTATCTCCAGATGATAAGAGGCTTTTTCAATACCCTTAAAATCACAGCAGGTGCACTGTGCGTAGGTATTGTAATCGGTATCATCGTCGCGGCAATCCGTTCTTCCTATGACAAAAACCTTGAGACCCTGAAACTGCGCGGCGGATTTGGATTTCATCTGTTCCGTCTGCTTAACGGCATCTGCCGGCTGTATCTGACGGTTATCCGCGGTACGCCTGTTGTTGTACAGCTGATGATCTGTTATTTTGTTATTTTCGTTTCGGCGAAAGACGGCATTCCGGTTGCAATCTTTGCGTTTGGCATCAACTCGGGCGCTTATGTTGCAGAGATTTTCCGCGGCGGTATCATGTCGATTGACGGCGGACAGTTTGAAGCAGGACGCAGTCTGGGATTTAATTACCTGCAAACCATGTGGCATATCATCATTCCGCAGATGTTCAAAGCGGTTCTGCCGACGCTGTGCAACGAATTTATCGCGCTGCTCAAGGAAACGTCGGTTGCAGGTTATGTCGGCGTTGTCGACCTGACAAAAGCAGGCAATATCATTGCCGGACGTACCTATGATTATTTTATTCCGTTGTTTACAGTTGCACTGGTTTACCTGTTCCTGGTCGTCGTTCTGTCCTGGCTGGTAGGCCGTCTGGAGAGGAGGCTGCGCAGAAGTGAACGGTAACGTACTGATTGAGGTCAAGGACCTGAAAAAACATTATAACAAGGGCGCTGTAAAGGCGCTGGATGGTGTAAACTGCGTTGTACATAAAGGAGAGGTACTGGTCATTATCGGCCCGTCGGGCAGCGGTAAATCCACCCTGCTGCGTTCTCTCAACCTGCTGGAAATTCCGACCGGCGGCAGCATCCTGTTTGACGGTGTCGATATTACCAACCCTAAGATCAATATCAATATTCACCGCCAGAAAATGGGAATGGTCTTCCAGCATTTCAATCTGTTCCCGCATATGACGGTTCTGCGGAACATGACTATTGCGCCTGTCAAGCTGCTGCACAAGCCTGTCGCCGAAGCTGAGAAAAAGGCAATGGAGCTGCTGACCCGTGTTGGACTTGCCGACCGTGCCAATGCTTACCCCAGCCAGCTTTCAGGAGGACAGAAACAGCGTGTCGCAATTGTACGCGCACTATGCATGGAACCGGAAGTCATGCTGTTTGACGAACCGACTTCTGCTCTTGACCCGGAAATGGTTGGAGAAGTACTGGACGTTATGAAGGAACTTGCACAGGAAGGCATGACGATGGTTGTCGTCACCCACGAAATGGGTTTTGCAAGAGAAGTAGCCGACCGTGTAATCTTTATGAGCGATGGCGTCATTATCGAAGAAGGCAGTCCGAAAGATATCTTTGAATTCCCCAAAGAAGAAAGAACCAAAAACTTTCTCAAATGCGTTCTCTGATTATTCCGCTTATCTGTCAGATATTATTCCATTGATAACCCTAAAAGGGAGCAGACCATTTACTGGTCTGCTCCCTTTTTTCATCGGATATTTATTTCTTTTTCAGCGCTGTAAAATCGGACTTGACCGCTTTATAAACCAGCAAACCGCGTTTCTGCCCAAAACGGCGGATGATACCGCGGTAAAATTCCTGTTTGCCTTCCGCAAGCAGAATCTCTTCCGCAACTGCAATTCGCTGTTCCCGATTGCAAACATCAGCCAGTTCACTTTCCAAACGGCTGCTCAAAGCTGAGACCTCTGCCGGATCAGCTTTCTGACGCGGCTTTTCTGCCGAAGCAGTCTGCTGTTGTTCCTGCGCACGTTCATTATTGCTGCGGCGCGGACGTCCTCTCCGACGCCGGGAACGTTCTGCCGGTTCCTCAGCAGTGGCTGCCGGTTCCGGATTTTCTGCATCCTGTGCGGCGGGAATATAACTTTCTTCCTCTTCCGCATCCAGTTCTGCCTGACGCATCCGAGCTGCTGCGCTGATATCGTCGGATTCTTCCCAACCCTTTTTCAGCTCATTTTCCGTTTCCTGCTGCTGCACTGCCTGAAGGGCACCTAAAAGCGCAGCCGTTTCAAAATCATCTACCTCAGCCGCAGATTCTTCTCCGGACTGTTCATCAGAAGACGTTTCCGGAAGCTGTTCGGCAACAATCTCAACGATATCCTGCTGTTTTTCATCTTCTGTCCGGGAATGGTCTTCCCTTTCCATTTCAAACTGTTCATATGCAGCCGAGTCGGTTACGGTCACATCCACTTCTTCGACATTCGACGAAACATCCCGGGCAATCTGTTTGCCGGTAAAAACGCTGTGCGCAACCGACATCGCAATATTCGGGCGACGGTATACAACACAATCTGTCGGCAGATAGCCGCTTGTCCAGAAATCATACAGCGCATCAAAACCGGAATCATTGCTGACAATATACAAATGGGTATACAGGCCACTTGCCAGCAGATATCCCAGCATAGTCGAAAGCTGAAAATCCAGCGAATTTTTACCACCACGCCGAATCTGATAATATTCGACATTTGCCGCACAGGACATGATCTTCTGATGCATCTCAAAAGAGATGGTATTGGAATTGACCGAATAAAGAATGACAACCTGGTCGTCAATTCCCAGCGTATCAATGCCAACTAACCCGGCTGA